>DATFDX010000001.1:0-7692 GCA_035251875.1 Nitrososphaera sp.
TCCCGACGGACGACTCACCGTTCTACTTTGCAAGGGAGCCTGTCCCGCAGCAGATGATAATCCTGCTTGCAACGGTCCTTGGAATCTCTGCCGGCTTGTCAGTCTTGCTGGTGTGGAACGCCAGAAAGAAAAAGGCAACGATGGACGCCACGTCAGGGTTCCACGTCCTCTTTGCGGTGTTTATCGGCCTTGGCTTTATGATCCTGGAGATCACCTTTATCCAGCGGTTCCTTCTGCTGCTCGGTACCCCCATAATGGCCCTGACAGTAATACTGTTCTCCATACTTTTGTCAAGCGGGATCGGCGCGTACCTGAGCGGCAGGCTGTTTGCCGGCAGGCCCTACAGGGCCGTGTTTGTGTCGGTGCCGATCCTCGCAGGAGTGATCCTCTTCCACTTTTTCTCTTTGCAGGGGATCATTGATTCTTCAATAGCTGTGGATCTGCCCTCCCGGGTCGCGCTCACCGTGGGCCTGCTGTTCCCCGCCGGCCTTTTGATGGGCTTCCAGTTCCCCTCCCTCATCAGCATGGCTTCCTCAATGAAAAACAGGGACAACACCACCCTGCTGTGGGGAGTCAACGTGGTCGCCTCGATAATAGGCACGGTCCTTGCGGCCACGCTGGCCATGGTGATAGGCTTTAGCGGAAACCTGTTGTTCGGGCTTGGGACATACGCAGGAGCGGCGGTGGCTGCCCTGCTGGCGCTGCTCACCATAAAGCGCGCGCAAGTGGCCGTCATGGGAGACCGGCAGTAGCTACCTGTGCTTTTTCTTTGGCATCTTTCTCGAGCCGGATATCAGGTCTGTTAGAACGTTGAACGCCTTGCCAACCTGGTCCATCTTGACAAGGACGATGGTATCAGTGTAGCAGCTGACCGTGTCTTCGACGTTGATGTGGCGCCGGGCAAGCTGGTTGTAGAACGCGATGGCACACCCCGGCGTCTTGATTATCTCTTCGGGGCTGTGGACAATGATCGCGGCCAGGTCGTCTTCGATTTCCAGAATGTCGTCGTGGGCGAACATAGCCTTTATGTCTTCTAAAAGCGCGTCGTCAAACACGAGTGTGATCGACATTATGCTCTCTGACACGCTGATAAAGTTGCCAACGTTCTGGGTCATCGCCTTGGCCACTTTTTCAATAGTCTTTTTGCTCTTTTCTGCAGAGACCTTGGCGACGTCGGTCCTGACGCTTATCGTGCTGCCAGCGAGTATCGACGCTATCGGCTTTTCCGGCACGTCATAGTCGCGCCTTGACCTCTTTAGCGCGGTGACGATGCTCTCTATGCTCGTGTTCTTGCCGCCAAGCAGCTGGTCCACCTGGGGCTTTATTATCCGGGCAAGCGCGCTTATGTTGCAGTAGTCACGCTGGAGCGAGTCCTGGAACGACAGGTCGTTGTTGACTATTTCCTTGACTGCGTTTGTTATCGACTTCTCATTATTGACCAGCATTGGCCACTATCACCCTTATTTAGGTCATTCCTGACCAAAAAATATAAATGTAGTGTTTGGAACGCAACGCATGTATTCATGAGTAAAGGCAAAGTTGTTCTGGCCTACTCGGGGGGCTTGGACACTTCTGTATGTGTAAGGTATCTCCAGACGCTGCACAAGCTCGACGTGATAACAGTCACCGTCGACTGCGGCCAGGAAGACGACTTTAAAGAGATCGAAAAGAAAGCGAAAGCCATAGGCGCGGTAAAGCACGTTTACATCGATGCGCGCGAAGAATTTGTCCGCGACTATGTTGCTCCAAGCATCAAGGCCAACGGCCTGTACCAGGGCAAGTACCCGCTTGCCACAGCCCTTGCGCGCCCGCTGATTGCCGCAAAGGCAGTCGAAGTCGCAAACAGGGAAGGCGCAGTTTCAATAGCGCACGGCTGCACCGGCAAGGGCAACGACCAGATAAGGTTCGACGTGACTATGCGCGCGCTGAACCCGAAGCTAAAGATAATCGCGCCGATCAGGGACATGAACCTGACCCGAGATGTTGAAATGAAGTTTGCAAAGGAACAGAACATCCCGATAAGCGCTGAGGCCAAGAAATACAGCATCGACCTCAACCTCTGGGGCAGGGCCGTTGAAGGCGGCAACATCGAAGACGCCGACTTTGAGCCGCCGGAAGAGGCATTTCAATACATCAACTTCCAGAACGACAAGGCAGGCTACATCGAGATTGAATTCGAGCGCGGCGTGCCAATAGCTGCCGACGGCAAGCGCATGCCTCTCATTGACCTCATCCAATACGTAAACGACAAGGCCGGCGCGCACGGAGTCGGAATCGTCGACCACATCGAAGACAGGGTGGTGGGCATAAAGTCAAGGGAGGTGTACGAAGCGCCAGCGGCTGTCACGATAATAGAAGCCCATAAGGACCTGGAAAAGATGGTGCTGACAAAGCACGAGCTTGCGTTCAAGCGGATGGTCGACGACCAGTGGAGCTGGCTGGCATATTCAGGATTGTGGCAGGACCCGCTGCGCAATGACTTGGATAAGTTTATAGATGCGACTCAGGTCCGAGTTTCCGGAAAAGTAAAACTGAAGATGCAAAAGGGATCTCTCCGGGTGGTTGGAAGGGAATCGAAATATTCCCTGTACAAAAACGATCTGGCGACTTATGCCGCCGGTTCGACCTTTGACCAGAGCCTAGCAAAGGGATTCGTTGAGCTATGGGGCCTGCAGTCCATCATCGCATACTCGGTGGCTGCAGATGCGACTTCAGACAAAAAACAAAAAGGAGAAAAAAAATGAAATCAAAAGTTGAATGCCAAGAATGTGGAGCCGACATCAGCGTTCCAGAAGACGCGGTGGCCGGGGAAATCGTGACGTGCCCCGACTGCGGCGGCGACTACGAGATCGCCACAAAGAGTGGCGAAAAGGTGGAGCTGAAGCCGGCTGAAACAGTGGGCGAAGACTGGGGACAATAATGGTAGAGCTTTCTATCATTTACGACAAAGTGCGCTTTGAAGAGAAGGTTCTGTACGAAAAGGCGCAGAGCAAGGGGATAAAAGCGCAGATAGTGGACGCCAAGACGGTGACGATAAGCACGGATAGCAAGAAGAAGGATTTTGCCTTCGGCGACGTGATTATGCAGAGGAGCGTGAGCCACTACCGCGGGCTCTACTTCACGGCGTGCCTCGAGCACCTCGGCTTCAACGTGATAAACAAGTTCAAAGTCGCCGAGACCTGCGGCAACAAGCTGATAACGTCGCTTGCGCTGTCAGAAAACAACGTCCCGACGCCCCGGACGCAGTTTGCGTTCAGCGGCGAGGGCGCGCTTGAAACCATACACAAGACGGGCTTTCCGCTGGTGCTAAAGCCGATCGTTGGCTCGTGGGGCAGGGGCGTGTTCCCGCTGCGGGACGAGGAGACGGCCGGCATGGTGGTGGAGATGCGAGAAGAGGACGACAGCCCGTTTGCCCGCATCTACTACGTGCAGGAAATGATTGACAGGCCACCACGCGACATCAGGTGCATCGTGGTGGGCAACAAGGTGGTGACTGCGATCTACCGCTATTCTGCGGAAAGAGAGTGGCGCACCAACGTCGCCCGGGGAGGCAAGGCCGAGCTTGCGCCGATAACAAAAGAGCTTGAAGACCTGGCGCTCAAGGCCGCCAAGGCAGTCGGCGGCGGCATCCTGGGGGTAGACATGATGGAGGACAAAAAGCGCGGGCTCATTGTGCACGAAGTCAACAACACAGTTGAGTTCCATGGCGCTGCCAGCGTGTCAAAGGCCGACATTCCGGGCGCAATGATAGACTATGCAGTCAGGATCGCAAAGAAGTAATGACCAGTTCTGGCCATTATTGACCTGCATTAGGTCATATCTGACCAAAAAATATAAATGAGGATTTTTGACGCGGAAATTCTATAACATGCACAATTTTGTTGCAACAGAGGAGAAGAACTGCTAGATGAAGGTTGGAGTAGTTGGCGCTTCCGGGTACGTAGGCGGAGAGCTGCTGCGGCTGCTGGTCACCCACCCAAAGGTGGAAGTAAACATGGTGACATCGCGGCAAAAGGCCGGCGAGTACGTGCACCGCGTGCACCCGTCGCTGAAGGGGTTCATCGACATCACCTTCTCGCCTATGGACATGGACAAGCTGGCAAGCAACTGCGACCTCGTGTTCACGTCCGTGCCTCACGGCAAGGCGAACAAGATAGTCAAGGACCTGTACGACAGGGGGATGAAGGTAATCGACTTATCAGCCGATTTCCGGCTAAAGAACCCGAAGGACTATGTCAGGTGGTACGGCTGGGAGCACCCCTTCCCCGACATGCTCAGCAAGTCGGTATACGGCGTGCCAGAGCTTCACCGCGAAGAGATCAAAAAGGCGCAGCTGGTGTCATGTCCAGGCTGCATGGCAGTAACCTCGCTCCTTGCGCTCAAGCCGCTCATTGAAAACAACCTTATCGACACAGACCACGTCGTGGTGGACAGCAAGATAGGCTCGTCAGGCGCCGGCGCAAAGGCCAACGCAGGCACACACCACGCGATGCGCTACGGAGTCGTCAGACCGTACAAGCCAGCAAAGCACAGGCACACCGGCGAAATCGAGCAGGAGCTTTCAGCGATAGCGAAAAAGCACATCAAGATCAGCATGACCCCACACGCTGTCAACATTGTCAGGGGCATACTGACTACGAACCACACTTTCCTCACAAAGCCGGTGGAAGAGCTAGAGCTGTGGAAGATGTACCGCAACTCGTACAAGGGCGAGCCGTTTGTGCGCCTGATCCGCGACAAGAAGGGGCTCTACAAGTTCCCCGATCCAAAGTTCGTGGTGGGCTCGAACTTTTGCGACGTGGGCTTCGACATAGACGACTACAACCAGAGGATAGTGGCGCTCTCGGCTTCGGACAACCTGATGAAGGGAGCGGCCGGCTCTGCGATACAGGTCATGAACGTGATGTCTGGCTACGAGGAGACTGAAGGGTTGAAATACACCCCGCTGACGCCGGTATGATAGTCATCAAGATAGGCGGGAGCGTGGTCGACGGGCTTCACCCCTCGGCCCTCGCAGACATCAAGGCAATAGCCGAAAAGGACAAGCTCGTCTTTGTGCACGGCGGCGGCAAGGACGTGACTGCCACCGCGACAAAGCTGGGCAAGGAGCAGAAGTTCATAGTATCGCCCGGCGGCGTACGCAGCCGCTACACGGACAAAGAGACCGCAGACATTTACACGATGGTCATGTCCGGCAAGATAAACAAGGCGATCACCGGCATGCTCCTGCGCCAGGGCATCAATGCTGTGGGGATTGCCGGGATTGACGGCGGCATGATGAAGGCAGAGCGCAAGAAAAAGCTGTTGATAATAAACGAAAAGGGGAGGAAGATGATGATAGACGGCGGCTACACCGGCAAGATAAGCGCGGTAGACCCCGCGCTGGTGCACAACCTGGTCGACAACGGCTACGTGCCGGTGGTGTCTCCGATCGCGCTGAGCGAAGAATACGATTTCCTAAACGTCGACGGCGACAGGGCGGCCGCTTATGTGGCCGGCGGAGTCAAGGCCGACAAGGTGATATTCATCACAAACGTTAACGGGCTGATGCTCAATGAAAAGCTGGTGACTGCAATGACGCTGGACCAGGCAAAGGCGGCACTGCCCAAGATTGGGTTTGGCATGGAAAAGAAGGTGCTTGCCTGCACGGAGGCGCTAGAGATGGGAGTCAAGGAAGCGATAATCGCCTCCGGCCAGGTCGAAAAACCAATCTCTGCAGCCATCGCTCACAGCAACTGCACGGTGATAACCCCGAAATGAACGGCGAAGACCAACACCTGGCAGCGCTTTACCAGAGGTTCCAGGTGAACCTTGCAAGGGGCAAGGGCGCAAGGGTGTGGGACACTGCGGGCAAGGAATACATTGACTGCATGGGGGGCTATGGAGTCGCGCTAGTCGGCCACTGCAACGACAGGGTGGTGGCTGCCATCAAAAAGCAGGCAGACACGCTCATCACCGCCCACATGTCCGTCTACAACGACGTGCGGCTAAAGTTCATGGAGAAAATGTCGACCATAGCGCCGCCCGGCCTGAGCAAGATGTTCTTTACAAACAGCGGGGCCGAGTCTGTCGAAGGCGCGCTAAAGTTTGCTCGCAAGTACACGGGCAAGCACGGCGTGATAGCAATGAACGGCGCGTACCACGGCAAGACGTTTGGTGCGCTTTCAGTCACCTACAATGAAAAATACCGCAAATCGTTCATGCCGCTTCTGGACGGTGTAAAGTTTGTTCCCTACAGCGACCCTTCGAAACTGGAAGAAGCAATCGACGACACGACAGGGGCCGTGATCCTAGAGCCGATACAAGGCGAGACCGGCATCATCGTGCCTCCTGACGACCTTCTGCCGAAAATAAGGGAGATCTGCAACAAGCGCAACCTTGTCCTGATATTTGACGAAATACAGGCAGGCCTTGGCAGGACGGGCAAGATGTGGGCAGGCCAGAACTGGAACACCACGCCTGACATCATGTGCCTTGCAAAGGGCATAGCCGGCGGAATCCCGATGGGGCTCATACTGGCAAAGCCGGAGATAATGGACGCGACAAAGCTGGGCGAACATTCATCGACGTTTGGCGGGAGCCCGATAGCGTGCGCCGCGGGCGTCGCGACGCTCGAAGCGCTCACCGACGATCGGCTGGTAGAGAACGCGGCCAAGGTCGGCGCCCACTTTAAGGAGAGCCTCAACCGGCTGAAGGAGAAGCACAAGATAATCCGAGAGGTGAGGGGCCTTGGCATGATGCTCGGCGTAGAGCTCCGCTTTGAGGTCAAAGACGTGCTCTTTGACGGAATTCGCAACGGATTATTGATGTTGTATTCGGGAAGAAACATCATAAGACTCCTTCCGCCACTTGTAATGGACGAAACGACGGTTTCCCGCGCGGTTGATATAATGGACGCTGTATTGACTAGCGAGGAAAAGAGAAGGAATGTCAGCTAACATCGATGATACTGACGAAAAGATAATCCGAATCATGCAGGCAGACTCCCGCAAGCCGTTTGTCGAGATTGCAAACGAGATCGGGCTGTCCGAGTCGGCCGTCCGGCGCAGGGTCAAGAATCTGGTGGACAGCGGCACCATCAAGCGCTTTACGATCGAGCTTGGGGCAAGCGACAAGACAAGCGCCATAACGCTGATTTCCGTGGCTTCGACCGCAGACACATCGGCCGTGTCCGGCAGGCTGATGAAGCTTGGCGGCGTCGAAGTAGTCTATGAAATAACCGGCCAGTACGACATTGCCGCGATAATCGCGGCGCCGGCGATAGCAGAAATAAACAAGTGCATAGACGACATACGCAAGATAGAGGGCGTGTCTGACACCAATACTGTCATAATATTGAAGACGATGCGCTAGACCGTAGTTCATATATTACCTGTCTTCTAAAATTACCTGATGTCCAAGCCGCAGGCAGACCCAGAGACTACGAAATACAGGGACAAGTGCAGCAACATCCTTGCAATATCGCCGCGCATACGCTACGCCGGCATCGTGAACAAGTTTGGCCGCACCATGGCCGGCGGCCTGCGCAAGGGAGTGGTGCCATTGCTAAAGCAGGACGAAGCAAGGAACGAATACTTTATCGAGGCGACTAGGAACCAGCTCCGCAAGAATTTTGAAAGGTCGATAGGCAGGACCGAATACACGTTCACCGAGAACGAGAAGGTCAAGATACTGACGATCGCAGGCGAGGAT
>DATFDX010000002.1:0-5524 GCA_035251875.1 Nitrososphaera sp.
GACGTCCTGTCAAAGGCAGACATGATGGTGGGCAGGGCGAACGCAAGGAGGGAGTGGCGCCTGCTAAAGTACGTAAATCGCATCATCGCGTCAGGGCTGTACGAAAAGTCGCGCCAGAAAGGGATCAAGTACAGCCAGTACGCGATGCCGTGGCCAGTGATGGGGCCGATATTCGCCCGCTCACAGTCTACCAGAAAGATCCTGGGCGAGCTCGCGCCGGCGCTCCACACGTCGAGGAGCTCTGCCGGCTCGTTCGCGCTGCCCTATCTGGTAAGGCTTATGATCGACGAAAAGGTGGACCCAATCGAGTTTGCGGTGGACAACTTTCAGGATGAGTCTGTAGGCGAGTCGATAGCGAAAGAGATCGAGAAGGCGAAGAGGAAATGAGCGACTGGATACCCCTTGCGGTGAAATTCAAAGGCAAGTGCGCCGAGTGCGGCAAAGACATACCGCAAGGCGAGCGCGCGTTATGGTCAAGGGCCAGCAAGGCGATCAAGCACGTAAAGTGCGAAACTCCTGAAAAAACTACCGAAAAGGAAGAGAAAACATCCGAAGTGCAGGAGCTCGACTGCTTTGTCTGCGGCAAACCGGCCGGGTGCGCCGAGTGCAGCTTTGAGGCCGATTGCGACAGGCAGGTTGTATCGCAGGCCTGCATCTGCAGCAGTTGCCTGGAGGACAAGCAGGCTTTCCAAAACTACCAGCAGGCGTTCGTTGAAAAGGCGCGCAAGGTAGCAAAAGTTAAAATTTGAATGAATAGGAGCAATCCTGGTGTCAAGCGAATACGAGCAAAACGTGGGCAAGCTTCTTGCCGAAAAGAGGACAAGGCTTGAAGAGCTGATGAAGGACCCGGAACTCCACAAGGGCGAGATTGCGGCGATTTCTACAGAAATCGAAACTCTCCAGTCGCTCTTTGAAAACTATAACCTTGGCATGAACGTCTTCCGCAGGGCGCAGGGCGGGCGGGCCGGCCTCAGGGAATAACAATCCTGCCGTATTTTGCAAGACCGTTGATGAGTTGCTGATTGCAGAGCTAATAATGAATTTATATAGCGACTCACTCGCTTTACCTACATCTCTATGCACGAAGAGAAAATCAAGCGCCTTGCTTCGATAAAAAAGACCGCCGAGAGCGGCGGCGGCCTCGACAAGATTGAGGCACAGCATTCTAAAGGCAAGCTTACCTCGCGCGAGAGAATAGCCCTTTTGCTCGACGAGGGCACCTTTGTAGAGCTTGACAAGTACGTCATGCACAAGAGCGACGACCCGGCGGTCCAGAAATTCTACGGCGACGGGGCTGTCACCGGCTTTGGGACGATCGCCGGCAGGCAGGTCTTCGTGTTCTCTTACGATTTCACGGTCCTTGGCGGGTCGCTTGGCGAGATGACCGGCAAGAAAATCGCCAAGGCGATGGAGCACGCCATGAAGGTCGGCTGCCCGATAATAGGCATAATCGACTCTGGAGGGGCGCGTATACAGGAAGGCGTAGCAAGCCTTGACGCCTACGGGGACATATTCTTCCGCAACACGATGGCGTCCGGCGTAATCCCGCAGATAACTGCCAGCATCGGCCCATGCGCAGGCGGCGCGGTGTATTCGCCGGCAATGACTGACTTTGTGATAATGGTCGAAAACATCGGCCAGATGTTTGTCACCGGCCCCGAAGTGGTCAAGGAGGTGCTCAGCCAGGAAGTGTCGTTTGAAGAGCTGGGAGGCGCCAGGGCACACGCGACAAAATCCGGAGTCGCCCACTTTGTGGCCAAGAACGAGTACGAATGCTTTGACAAGATAAAAAAGCTGGTGTCGTTCCTGCCACAGAACAACTCCGAGGATCCTGCCATAGTCGACACAAACGACGACCCGAACAGGATTGACGCCAACCTGGTCAACGTACTGCCAGAGAACCCGTACCAGCAGTACGACATGAAGGAGATAATCAAGTCAATAGTCGACAACGGAGACTTTTTCGAAGTGCACGAGTTGTTTGCAGAGAACATGCTCGTCGGGTTCGCAAGGATGGCCGGAAGGACAGTCGGCATCGTCGCAAACCAGCCGATGTACCTGGCAGGCGCGCTCGACATCAACTCGTCGACAAAGACCGCACGCTTTATCCGCTTCTGCGACTCGTTCAACATCCCGATAGTAACGCTTGTGGACACCCCCGGCTACCTCCCCGGCACAGACCAGGAGCACAACGGCATAATCAGGCACGGGAGCAAGCTGCTGTTCGCATACTGCGAAGCAACCGTCCCGAAGGTGACCTGCATCATCGGCAAGGCCTACGGCGGCGCGTACATCGCGATGGGGAGCAAGAACCTCCGCTCTGACATCAACTATGCGTGGCCCACCGCCGAAATCGCGGTGCTCGGGCCCGAAGCGGCAATCACCATCATCCACAGGCGCGACCTAAAGAGCTCTGCAGACGCAGCCGCCAGAAAAAAGCAGCTCGCCAAGGAATACCGCGACAAATTCGCAAATCCGTATATAGCTGCTGAAAAAGGTACCATTGATCTCGTGATAAACCCAGCGGAAACAAGGCCGATGATAATACAGGCGCTCAATGCCCTTGCGAACAAGAAGGAGCCAAGGCCGTGGAAGAAACACGGTAACATCAACCTGTGACGTCGCCATGTCGAAAAAAATATCGAGCATATTGATCGCAAACAGGGGCGAAATAGCCCTGAGGGTCATCCGGGCCTGCAAGGAAATTGGCATAAGATCAATAGCCATCTACTCTGACGAGGACGCCCGAGCAGTGCACGTAAAGAGGGCGGATGAAGCCTACCACATCGGGCCGGCGGCCCCGGCACAGAGCTACCTCAACATGGCCAAGATAGTCGAAACCGCCAAGGAGGCCGGCGCGGACGCAATCCACCCTGGCTATGGCTTTCTGTCTGAAAACGAGAATTTCCCGGAAATGTGCGAAAAGGCCGGAATAATATTCATTGGGCCGACTGCCAAGGCGATGGACGTCACCGGCGACAAGATGAAGTGCAAGGCGGTCATGAAAAAGGCCAAGGTCCCGACCGTGCCAGGAAGCGAAGGGATAATCGAAGACGTGGAGAAGGCCGCCAACATTGCGCACGAAGCCGGCTATCCAGTTCTGCTAAAGTCGGCGTTTGGCGGTGGAGGCCGCGGCATCCGGCTTGCCAACAACGAAAAGCAGCTGAGGCAGGAGTTTGAAATGGCGTCTGCCGAGTCGCGCGCTGCGTTTGGCAAGGCGGCGCTCTTTGTAGAAAAGTACCTGCAGCGCATCAGGCACATAGAATTCCAGCTGATCCGCGACTCGCACGGAAACGGCCGCCACCTATTTGAGCGCGAGTGCTCGATCCAGAGGCGCCACCAGAAGCTCATCGAGATGTCGCCGTCGCCCGTCGTAGACCAGAAGACTAGGGACAGGATCGGCGAGATAGCAGTCAGGGCCGCGGACGCAGTCGACTACCTCAACGCCGGCACCGCAGAGTTCCTGCGAGACCCGGAGGGCAACTTTTACTTTATCGAAATAAACTCGCGCCTCCAGGTGGAGCATCCGGTGACCGAGCTTGTGACCGGGCTTGACCTGGTAAAGCTGCAGATAACGGTCGCGCAGGGCGAAGAGATCCCCTTCAAGCAAGAGGACCTGAAGATGAACGGCTGCGCGCTAGAGTGCAGGATCAACGCCGAGGACCCGTTCTACGAGTTCGCGCCGTCGACCGGCACAGTGCCAAACTGCAGCATCCCCTACGGGCCGGGCATCAGGGTCGACACATACCTCTACCCTGGGTGCAACGTGTCGGGCTACTACGACTCGCTCACCGCCAAGCTCCTCGCGTGGGGCAGGGACTTTAACGAGGCGAGGGTCAGGATGCGAAACGCACTGGACGAGTTCACGATAGAGGGCATCAACACCACGATCCCGCTCTACAAGACGATAATGGACGAGCCGAATTTCATAAAGGGCGAGCTGTCCACCGACTACCTCGACCGCTTCAAGATATTCGACAAGATGAACGAGCAGGCAAAGGAGGCGGCCAAGGAGATGGCCCTGGCCGCAGTCGCCGCAGTGCTGCTCCAGTCAGAGTTTGTGAAAAAGGCCGGCGCCGCGCAGACAGCGGCGACCAAGTCAAAGTGGAAGATGATGCAATAAAATGGAGTTCAAAGTCGGCGACTTGGCAGAGATGTTAGAGGGCGAAGTGCTGCGCACCGCCGACAACAATTCCGTGCTGGTCAAGATAGCCGGCAAGCAGCGCACCCTGCGCCTGCTGAAAACCGGGACGAACGAGTTTGAATTCATGCTTGACAACACGTTCCACCACGCCAAGATCCTGCAGTCGGGAAGCGCAGAAGTAAAGCTGATCCTTGACGGCCACCCGCTGACCGTGAAAAAGCACAGCAAGCTTACCGAAGTGCTGGAGAAGGTGTCGGCGCTTGGCGGCGCCGGCGGCGACCGGAATCTGGCAAGCCAGATCCCCGGCAGGGTCGTCAACATCGTTGCAAAGGCTGGCAGCGAAGTGAAAAAGGGCGACGTCATCGTCGTACTGGAGTCGATGAAGATGCAGGTCGCAGTCAAGGCCCACAAGGACGGCACGCTAAAAGAAATAAAGGTAAAACAGGGTGCCAGCGTCGCAAGGAACGACGTGCTGGCGGTAATCGAATAGCTATTTTTTTGCCTTCTCGAGAGTGCCTTTTATCTCGCTATAGTTGGGTTCTACCAGCGGGTTGTCAGAGACCCATCTGTAGATCACCTTGCCTCCCTCGTCAAGTATGAACACAGATCTTTTTGCAGCGTCATAGCCTTCAAGCGGACCCAGCTTTTTCATGACGATGCCGTACCTTTTGATGGTGTCGCGCCTATAGTCAGACAGAACTGGAAAGTTCAGGTGGCGGTTCTGCACAAAGAACTTGTTTGCAAACGGCCCATCCACCGAAATGCCGACGACATTTGCGCCTAGGTCGCGCAGCGAGTCAAGCGAGTCGCGTAGCGCGCACATTTCTGCGGTACACACCGGCGATTCTGCTGCCGGAAAGAACGCGAGTATTGTTTTCTTGCCGTAAAATTCGCTTAGCTTGCGCGGCTTCATGTCCGGGTCTGGCAATTCAAAATCTGGAGCCTTGTCGCCTATGTTTGGAACCGTTGCGAGAGATGCGCTAGACATGCCTTAACAATCGGCGATCTCGCAATAAAAACATTTCAGGCGTACTTTTTCTTGAACGGAGAAAGCTCACGCAGCTCCTTCACCACGCCGGCCAGAACGCCGATCGTCCTGTCGATCTCCTCTTTTGTGTTATGCATCCCCAGGCTGAACCGGAGCGATCCGGTGATCTCTTCGTAGGAAAAGCCCATGGCCTTTAGCACGTGTGATTGCTTTTGCTTCTTGACCGAGCACGCCGAGCCGGTGGACGCAGCAATCCCGTTTTCGTCCAGCTTGATTATCAGGTCCTCGCCGTTCACTCCAAAGAACGTGAAATGCGCGTTGTTTGGGATCCTGCCAGTCCGCGAGCCGTTGAGCCGGGAATGTGGGATCTCTTTTGCAACCCTCTCAATAAG
>DATFDX010000003.1:0-8087 GCA_035251875.1 Nitrososphaera sp.
TACATTTCAATGTGCTCTGACTCGGCAGTGCCTACGAAAAGCTCTTCGTCGTTGCCCAGTATCCTTTTCTTTGCAACGGCAGACTCCACGAGGTTATCTTTTCTCGCTAAACTCTATTAACCTTATCTCCACTCATATAACGCCGTTTTTAGCGGGACTTTTTCTTGCCGCCGCCATGCAGGCTAGAGTCGTCCCACAGGTACTGGAAATAGCCCTTTGCAAAGCCCGCAAGGCCCGCGTGGTCCGCCCAGATCGCTATGGGCTCAAAGCTGCCGTCCCCGCTGCTGCCTTCAAGCAGTATCACCACGTGCCTGCCGTCGCCTATCACGCCGCCCCCGAATAGGCCGTCCCTCTGCCTTACTTCTGCAACCCTGGAAAGCGCCTTGATGATTTCGGTGTTTGTCTTTGCCGAAGCCAGAATGTTCACCCTGACTCCCCTGTCATGCAATGTCCTGAGTATCGGCTGGAGCGGCCTGGCGACGTTCTCCGCCACCTGGGGCAGCGCGACCAAAAGCTCATGTTGGGAGTTCTGGATAATGTCGCTGACCTTGGTCAGGATGTTTGGGATCCCCCGCGCGACCCATATCTCTGGCCGCTCTTTAATGCCGCTCTTTGTGTACATCGGCATCAGCTCGTTGACGATGGCGCTCTGGCTTTCCCGAAAGTTGTTTTCGTTGTGCAGCTTCATCGACTCGAGCGCGCTGGAGGGCGACTTGGGGAAGAACTTTTGCGGCCTAGAGCTGTCAGACTCGAGCCATCCCTTCTCCTCTAGAGTGTTGAGGACTTCATAGATCTTTGAGTATGGCACGCCAGACTTTTTCGAGATTTCAGATGCGGTCATGGAGCCGGTGTCGAGCAGGGAAAGATAGACGCGTATCTCGTAGCCTGTCAAGCCAAGGTTTTCCATTGCCTTCCTTGACCTGTCGCTAATGCTCAATTCTTCTCAAATTGAGGAAGCGGGATATATTAAGCTGCCCGACGGGGGCCGTTCCGGCAGGCCCGTCTAAAATCCGGAGGTTTTCTCATGATTTGTGAGTAGAATTTAACCCATTCCCCGTAGGAATTAGCAGGTTAGCTTTATATATAAAATAGAAAAGCTGTCCATTAAGGTAGTAGTATGGACCTAATTCAAATTTCGAACGTGACTAGCAAAAGCGTAGGCGCTAGGCGCACAATAAGGTTTACGCAAAGCATCTGTCCAGACTGCAATATGATTCTGGATGCGGAAGTCTTTGAAAGGGACGGCAAGGTCTTTATGACCAAGACGTGCCCGACGCACGGCGAGTGCGAGGAGCTCTATTTCGGCTCGTATGAAATGTACAAGAAATTCAGCACCTACTGGATGGACGGCAAGGGCGCACACGCTCCAAACGTCATGATTGACAAGTGCTCGTGTCCAAACAACTGTGGACTCTGCACCAACCACCTTTCACACTCTGGGCTTTCAAACATGATCATCACGAACAGGTGCGACCTGACGTGCTGGTACTGCTTCTTCTACGTCAAGAAGGGCCTTGAAGGCGCTTACCTCTACGAGCCAAACATGGAACAGGTAAGGGCAATGATGAAGACGCTCAAGGCAGAAAAGCCGATCGCAGGCAACTCTATCCAGATCACCGGAGGCGAGCCGATGCTCCGCGACGACATTTCTGAAATAATAAAGGTAATGAAGGAAGAAGGCGTCGACCACGTCCAGCTCAACACCAACGGCATCAAGCTGGCCATGTCGCCAGAGACGATGCGACAGGTGAGGAACTCGGGTGTCAGCAACCTCTACCTATCGTTTGACGGCGTAACCCCGAGGACAAACCCGAAGAACCACTGGGAGATCCCATACACTCTGGAATCTGCAAGAAAGTGTGGAATGACAGTCGTATTCGTGCCAACAGTCATCAAGTCGATCAACGACCACGAGCTGGGCGGCATCATCAGGTTCGCGCAAAAGAACCTGGACGTGGTGCATGCAGTCAACTTCCAGCCGGTCTCGCTGACAGGCAGGATGGGCAAGAAAGAGCGCGAGAAATACAGAATCACAATTCCGGACTGCATCGAGAGGATCGAAGAGCAGACCAACGGCGAGATTTCAAAGGACGGATGGTTCCCGGTCCCGTCGTGCATGCCCATGACAAACATCATCGAGGCTTTCAGCAAGAAGCCAAAGTACGAGCTGTCGATACACTTTGCATGCGGCGCAGGAACGTACGTCTTTGAAGACGTGGAAACAAAGAAGCTGACTCCGCTGACATCGTTTGTCGACATCAAGGGCGTACTGGAATACTTTGAAGAAAAGGCCGACGAGATCAAGTCAGGCGCCAACAGGTACTGGGCGATGCTTGAAGTCGTTCGCAAGCTAAAGCAGTTCGTCGACAAGGACAAGCAGCCGCACGGCCTTGACCTGGCAAAGATGTTCTCCAGCATCCTGCTGAAGCGCAACTTTGACTCTGTTGGCTCTTGGCACGTAAGGTCGATGTTCCTTGGCATGATGCACTTCCAGGACAAGTACAACGAAGACCTTGAAAGGCTGCAAAGGTGCGACATACACTACCTGACGCCAGACCTCAGAATCATCCCATTCTGCGCGTTCAACGTCATCCCAGAGTGGTACCGCGACAGGATACAGAAGAAGTTCAGCATCCCGGTCGAAGAGTGGGAGCAGGCACACGGCCAGACCCTCGAAGCCGGTCTATACAGGGGCCTGATGAGAAGGGGCAAGCCGGAAGCCGAGATGGGCTGCGCAATGTCAGAAATGCACAAGGCAGTTGCCCAGGCAGCCGACGACCACAAGGGTGTCGAACTCCGCAACAACATGGCCGGCGCGTAAGCGCAACTCTTTTCTCTTTTTATTATTTACATCCTGTACTTGTACCACTTATAGATGTAGTAGGCAGCGCCTATGATTATTATGGCAATGACGAGTGGCCACAGGAAGTAGAGGACTATTGCGGCCACGATAATAAGGGCCGCTATAATCAGGATATCCATTATTCCTAGCGGTCTTGCCACATGCTAATTGCGACTGGCCACCGTAAATCCTTTTAGGTACACTCTATGCCGTCAGGTTCCTGCCATTTCTTAGCCAGTTCTAACGCCTGTCTGCCCTTCTGCGTGATGGCATAGACCCTGCAGGTGCCTACAGCCACGACCTCGGTCACAAGGCTGTATTGCAAGAGCCTGGCAATGTGGGCGTCTATGGCCTTCCAGTCGATGCCAACCTCGTGCGAAAGCTGGAGCTTGTTCCTCGGCTCGTTGAGCGACCTCAAAATCATCGTCCTTGTCCTGCCGCCCTTCATCCTGACAAGTAGCTCAAACACGCCGCAGCACAGCCCGCTTTCGGTCCACTTTGACTTTATCGCCCCCCTCCAGACGCCGCGCCTGTCGTTGCCGCCGACATCCAGGGTGATCTCGGCCCCGGCCAGCTTTCTTGTTTGCAGGTAGAACATCTGGTTTGCCGCCATTTTGTTTTCCTGCGTCTTGAATTGCGGCTGGGTTTCGGCTGCGCCGGATCTATAGTCAACAAGAGCCGCGTGGGTGAGCGTCATTGCGGTAAACAGGAACAATGCTAGGCTTAACGTTCTAGTGCTCATTTCAGCGGAGCGGACCTCCTGCTTGGAGCAACGGTACAATATGCGCCTGTTAGGGATAAAAATCTTGGGTAGTTAGACTGCATACCTGCCGTACCCCACTATGCCGTTCTTGCGAGGATCCCACGTTGGAGGCAGTATCCAGAGGTTGCCGTTTGCGTCTGCTTCGAGATCCAGCCTTGGCAGCATGTTTGACGGCGGGCCCTGTCGCGACGCAGGCCCTTCGTACGCCTTGCCAGTCATTGGATCGTACAGGCTGCCATGGCATGGGCACTGGCCGTTGCCGTTGATCATTCTGGTAGGATCTTCTTCGTGCGGTTTGCGCGGATAATAATTCCACAGGCACCACAGGTGGAGGCATACCATGCTGTACAGCCGGAATGCTGAAACGTCGTTCTTGTTCCCGCCAAGCTCTAGCGGAAGCCTTATCAGCTGCCATGTGCGGAACGCTTCCTTGTTCAGGACTTCGTCTTTGGTCTTGGGGTAGATCACGACTTCTGAATGATTTAATTCAAAGTCATAGATGTTGGCCGGCTCGCCTCCCCTGATCTCGATCTTTGCCTTTTCCGCAACGCTTGTACTTTTATTTGGCAGGAACTTGCCCCAGTCGACAAAGGGCGCAAACGACATCACGATGCCGGCCGCGGCCATGAGCTTTAGAAAGTCGCGCCTAGGCATCCTGCCGGCCATGGCGTGAGAATAGGCGCTAGACACGAGTAAGATTGGCTGCGAGACGATATAACGCTTGATCCAAACGTTTGGACAAAATCTTAAATATCGATCTCCTGCGACGGTCAAACTTAAAATTGGATCGGGTGTTTGGCAAAGCCATGAACCTTGAGCAGTGGTGCCAGCTCGACGAGCGGATCTACATTGCAGAGTCAGACGAGCGCTACAAGCAGTACGCCGGCCTGCAGCATAGCGAGCGCGTGATAGAGCAGATGGCGGAGATGAAAGTCGTGAACGCCAAGGCATTCCTTGGCTCGTTCTCCAAGCCAAGGGAGCTGTTCCTGGGCTCGCTTGAAAACATTGCAGACTCGTCGACGAAAAAGCTGGAGCTCAAACTATACAATCTGCGCAACCAAAAGATCGTTTCTTCCCGCCACCGCTTTGGAGGAACTCCTGTCAACTGGAGCACGTGGCGCCAGTTCAACAGCGCGCAAAAGGACCCGGCAAAAAGAAAGCAGGTGTTTGACGAATTTATTTCCAAGACAAGGTACATTTCACCAGTCATCAAGGAGCGATTTTCTCAGATGGGAAAAATCTATTCCGAATACTCGGACAAAAAGATGGGTCCGCTCGACGGCTACCTCGAGAACGAAAAGGTCTCGCATTCGCAGCTGATCGACTTTGTGAAATCAATGGGCAGGCAGGCTAAAAAGCCATTCCAGGAGGCGCTTGCGACGATCTCGAAAAAGGTGCTTGGAAGGGAGGCAGATTATTACGACGACTTTTACTTTTTCCGCAACAGGGTTTACGCCGACCTTGAAAAAGAGTTTGCAAGAGTGAACCCTTCAGATCAGGTCAGGCGCACGCTCGCGGCCATGCAGTTCAACCTGAACCCGATCCACTTTGACACGGAGGATCGGAAGAACAAGTATCCCTCGCCAATATGCTTCTTTGTGCAGGTGCCCGGCGACATCCGCGTGTTGTACAAGAGCGAAAGCCCGTACTTTGACCTGCAGGGGTGCTACCACGAAATGGGGCACGCGGTGCACGCGTCTTCGATTAGCCCGCAGGCGGAGTACTGGGACAGGTACGGCTTTTCGATGGGAATTGCCGAGATATTCTCAATATTCCTGGAGCGGCTTACAAAGAACCGGAGATACCTTTCATCGCTTGGGGTGCGCGACGAGAAGATCCTAGGAGAGATCGAAGCGCGGAATAACTTTATGGAGTTGTTCTTTATCACCTTTTATGCCGCCAACTCGCTGATGAAGGCTGAATTCTGGCGCAAAAAGCTTTCGATGGAAAAGGCAAGCGATCTCTATGCAAAGCTGATAAAGGAATACACCGGCTTTGAAATGCCCGGCCAGTATTGGATGCTCCACCACATACTGCCGGACGCGATAATGTACGTGCCTAGCTACCTTTTGGCCGCGGTCCGCGCGGCCGAGCTTGACTCCCACCTGCAGGACAGGTTTGGAGAAGAGTGGTGGGCGCAGACTGCGGCTGGAAGCTACATCCGCGAAATAATGGAGCCGGGCGCCAAGATAGACCTGTCAAGGTTCTCGAGACTTGACAGCAGCGTGTTCATGAACGAAATTACAAGGTAGCGCCGGCCCTGCCCATAGAACAAGGCAATCAGAGCAGGACCGGGCACCAGTTCGTTGGCGCGGCTCCACTATGCTGGAATATAACGTGATTGATATTAGAACAACTGTCACTCCATAGATCACGTGTAGCTAGCTCATCTATGTGCTCTCTGGCGAGCTAGCTTTTAGAGTTGTGAGAGCAATACTCACTCATGAGGTCCCCCCAAAGGTGCAAGTGCGACGAATGCAAAAGCTTCGAAACGGTGCTGTACGAGCTTGACAACATGGTTCCGATAAGGATTGCCACAAGAGAAATGGAAATAATTAGAGCGATTGTGGAGTAGCCTAAAAGACTACGCCTACAGCCGCCTTTTCTTCCTTTGACATCTCGCGGTAGCCGTTCTTGTCGATAATGACCACGTTGATGCTGTCGCCGGTCCCCGCGTTTCTCCGAATAGCAGCCGCTATTGCCTGCATCGCTACCTTGTAGGCGTCGTTCACGCTCATGTTGTCCTTGTATTCAGACTCCAAGTAGCCGTACGCGACTGGCGAGCCGCTGCCTGTAGAGATGAATTTTTCAGTCGTCATCGAGCCAAAGAGGTCGATATTGTAGATGTTGCTGCCCTCGCCTTTCGTGTATCCGGCCATGATTATCTGGACATAGTAGGGAAAGTATCGCTGGTTGAACAGTATGTTTGAGCAGAGCCTTGCAGCCGACTTTACTGGCATGAGCTCCTTGTTCTGCAGCCTGAAGAGATTGGCGTTGTATCGCATCGTGTCGACCAGGTTCTGCGCGTCGGCGACTCCGCCGGCGATTGTCATTGCAAGGTGCTGGTCGACTTTTTGGATCTTCATGACGTGCCTGTCGGCGATAAAGAGTCCGGCGCTTGCGCGCGTATCAGCCGCCAGCACCACTCCGTCCTTGCAGGTCAGGGCGCAGGTGGTGGTTCCCTTCTTTATCTGATCAGCGATGTAATCGGGATATCTCTTGTCCTGAGGGTGCATATACGGCATTCACTGAAGCCATACCTGATTTAAAACTATCTGCCTGTTGTTTTATATTCCTCTTGCGGCATTTTTCTCACACGCTTGCAAGCAAAGACGATATTTGAAAAGATCTGGGACAGCCACGTAGTCTATGAAAAGGAAGGCGGCCCGTCGTTGTTGTACATTGACAGGCACCTTGTGCACGAAGTCACGTCGCCGCAGGCGTTTGATGGGCTGCGGATGAATAACCGGCGCGTCAGGAGGACTGACCTGACTTTTGCGACGATGGACCACAACGTCCCGACAAGCGACAGGTCGCTCCCAATCGTTGATCAAATTTCGTCGATACAGATCCAGACCCTTGCCCAGAACTGCAAGGAGTTTGGAATAACGCTCTTTGACATGCACAGCCCAGATCAGGGAATCGTGCACGTCATAGGCCCCGAGCTCGGGCTGACCCTGCCGGGCACCACGATCGTGTGCGGCGACAGCCACACCTCGACCCACGGGGCCTTTGGCGCCTTTGCGCTTGGAATCGGCACGAGCGAGGTGGAGCACGTGCTTGCCACCCAGACAATGTGGATGGACAAGCCAGAGACGTTTGCGATAAACCTTGAAGGCCGGCGCAGGAACCCCCACGCGGTGACCGCAAAGGATATGATACTCTACGTCATCAGGAAAATAGGCACTGCCGGCGGCACTGGCGCCGTGCTAGAGTACCGCGGCGAGGCAATAACCGAGCTTTCGATGGAGAACAGGATGACGATATGCAACATGTCAATCGAGGCCGGCGCCCGTGCCGGCCTGATCGCGCCGGACAGGGCGACGTTTGACTTTATCAGTGGAAGGCGCTACGCGCCAAAAGGCGACCAGTTTGAAAAAGCAGTCGAATACTGGACCGGCCTTCAGACGGATGCAAACGCCAAGTTTGACAGGTCCATCAGCTTTGACGTCGGCGCGCTTGCGCCACAGGTGAGCTGGGGCACAAACCCCGGAATGGTGGTGGACGTCACCGACTCGGTGCCCCAGCCGGACGAGTTTGCAAAAGGGAACGAGAACGAGCGCAAGGCGGCAGTCCGCGCCCTAGAATACATGGCGCTGGAACCGGGCACGCACATGACAGACATTAGCCTTGACAGGGTGTTCATTGGCTCGTGCACAAACTCGCGGCTTGAAGATTTGGTGGAGGCGTCGGCCATTGTAAAGGGCCGCAAGATCTCACCAAGTGTGCGGGCGATGGTGGTGCCGGGCTCGCAGCAGGTCA
>DATFDX010000004.1:0-5524 GCA_035251875.1 Nitrososphaera sp.
CAATGCAGGCGATGGGCGCCAAGACGGCAGTCTATGCCGGCGACTCTGCCGAGGACCTGCTGATGGCAAGGCGCGCAGAGAAAGAGGCCAGCGTAAAGATAGCGTTTGTCGGCGTCTACGGCAACAGCCCCCGGCCGGCCAATACCAAGGCCGACTTCAGGAAGGGCGGCGTTGAGGCGATGATAAAGAGCGCCGACCAGCTGCCTGGCACCATAAGCAAAAAATTGTGGTAGCTCGAAACCGCGGGGGTTTATTAGTTTCTTGTCGTGTTGTACACGCATGGAAAAGCCAAGTCCGCTCAACACTGTAAAAAATCTAATTGAAGCCATCAATCAAGGCGATCTCGATGCAGCATTGAGTTTTTACGAGCCCCAGGCCGTCTTGGTCGCGCAGCCTGGAAACATAGCTAGAGAAAGAGATGCGATTCGCGCGGCGCTTTTGGGATTTGTTTCTTTAAAGCCTTCGCTCAAGGGAGAAGCCCATCAAGTGGTGGAAGCTGGAGATCTTGCACTTTATTCTTCCAGATGGACCTTGGTAGGCACCTCCCCTGAAGGCAAGCGTGTTGAGATGAACGGGATCTCTTCAGACGTGCTGCGACGGCATCCTGACGGGCGGTGGCTTGTTGCTGTCGACAATCCCTGGGGGACAAGTATTGTGGGCTGACATTGGAGGGAAAAGACCTGCAGCTGAGCTTGATCGGCGTCCCCACTAATTCAGCTGGCAATGGTGGCGGCGTTGCGAGCGCGCCGGCAGCCCTTCGCCGCGCAGGATTGGCAAAAGCGCTGGGTCGCCTATCCGATGTCCGCGACGAGGGAGACGTAACATTTTCCAAGCCTTCGACTAGACGCGACTCTGAATCTGGAATCATTGCGCATGATTCCCTTGTTTCAATGATTCACAATGTCCGCGCCAGCGTCGACGGCGTTCTCCAGAGCGGCAGGTTTCCGCTGGTGATCGGAGGCGACTGCCCGGTTCTGCTGGGCTGCCTGGCGGCGTGCAAGGGCATCCATGTAGGGCTGCTCTTTGTAGACGGCCACGAGGACGCGTACCCGGCCCACAAGTCTCCCACCGGGGAGGCCGCCGACATGGAGCTCGGCTTCGCCCTCGGATTGGAAGTGCAAGAAAAAATACAGGAAGCGGTCGGTTCGCCGCTGATCGATGCGGCCAGAGTATGCATACTGGGCGCCCGCGACAAGAAGGTGCTGCAAAAAATGGGTATAAGATCTCTGGACGGGCTGGTAGAATACCACGACGATGCAGAGCTTCGCGCGGGCAGCATTCCAGCTCTGACCAGCAGAGTGTTGCGGCGTTTGACCTCCAAGACGGGCAAGTTGTGGCTGCACATCGATCTGGACGTGTTGTCCACAAGGTCTCTGCCTGCGGTGGACTATCGGCAGCCCGGCGGCCTGAGCTGGAAGCAGCTTGAAGAGCTTGCAAAAGCGATCCTGTCTTCCGGCAATGTCGTAGGATGCAATGTGACTATCTACAACCCGGATCTGGATCCCAACAGGCGCCACGCAAAGCGCATAGTCAAGTTTCTCAGCGCTGTGCTGGCATAAATCATGGCCTTCGCCACTTTTAAATAAAGTATTAGCAGTTTAACACACACCTTGGCTGCTTCCAGAAGGGCGAGGATTGAGAGGGTCACAAAAGAGACCGCGGTAACCGTGCAGGTCAACATCGACGGCACGGGCAAGACCAGCGTCAAGACCGACCTCTCGTTCATCGATCACCTCATAACCTCGATCGGCAAGCACGCCATGATCGACATCACGCTCAACGGCAAGTCAAACGACGGCATCGTGCACCACCTTGCTGAAGACGTCGCAATCGCGCTGGCGCATACGATAGACAAGGCGCTGGGCGACAGGCAAAAGATCACAAGGTTTGGCTACGCGGTCATCCCGATGGACGAAGCGCTAGCATACGTTTCGATCGACCTGGTCAAGCGGCAGTACCAGAAGGTGGAATTAAAGTTGACCCGCGACAGCATCGAAGGCATGCCGAGGGAGGATCTTGAGCACTTTTGTAGGTCGCTCGTGCAGAACCTTAACGCGTGCACGCACGTCATAGTGCACTATGGCGACAACGACCACCACAAGGTCGAAGCCGCGCTCAAAGCGTTCGCGGTGGCGCTCCGGATGGCCACCGGCGTTGACAGCAAGAGGAGGGGCGTGCCGAGCACAAAGGGGGCGATGTAGTGGCGAAAATCGCGATATTCGACTACGGCGCCGGCAACCTCTTTAGTCTGAAATCCGCGCTGGAGCGCAACGGGGCTGAGGGCGTCGAGATAATCTACGACCTGAAGGAGGCCGACAGATTCGACGGGCTCGTTCTGCCAGGCGTGGGCAACTTTGACCCGGCGATAAAATCGATAGAAGGCAGCGCAAAGCATCTCGACAAAGCCATTGAAAGCGGCAAGCCGGTGATGGGCATATGCCTTGGAATGGAGATGCTCTTTGAGCGGAGCGAGGAGGGCGTGCTGGAAGGATTAAAGATACTGGATGGCGACGTAGTTTTGCTTCCAAAGGGCAAGGTCAAGGTCCCGCACATGGGCTGGAACAACCTGCAGATAAAGGGCGACAGCAAGCTGCTCAAAGGCGTGAGGGACAACTCGTGGGTGTATTTCGTGCACTCGTACAGGACAGTCCCAAAGAACCGCAGACTGGTGGTGGCCACCTCCGACTATGGGGTCAGCGTCCCGGCGGTCATTGAAAAGGGCAACCTGATAGGCGTCCAGTTCCACCCGGAAAAATCTGGCGACGTCGGCGCAGTCATGATCAGGAATTTTATCAAAATGTGCGACAACGAGGCGAAATGAAGATCATAGCCGCGGTCGACATCATGGGAGGTAGTGTGGTCAGGCTTGTCAGGGGAGATCCCGCAAACAAGACAGTCTATAGCGCCGACCCAGTCGAAACCGCGAAAAAATGGGAGGCGGCAGGGGCGGACATGCTGCACATAGTCGACCTTGACGCGGCGTTTGGCAGCGGCAACAACGCTGAGTTTGTTGCAAGGATAGCAGGGGCAGTAAAGATACCGGTGCAGGTTGCCGGCGGCATCAGGACTCTTGAAAAGGCAGAAGAGATGCTAGGCAAGGCATCGAGGGTCGTGCTCGGCACGATGGCGTACAGCGAGCCGGAGGCCGTGAAAAAGCTGGCCAAAAAGAACCCCGGCAGAGTCGTCGTGTCGATAGACCAGGCGGACGGCAAAGTGATGGTGAAGGGCTGGAAAGAGTCGACCGGTACTACAGTCGCCGACGCGATATCGCAGTTTTCAACTATTGAAGTCGGCGAATTTCTGCTTACGAGCATCGAGCGGGACGGCACGCTGCAGGGTCCAGACGTAAGCACGCTGGCCGAAGCTGTCAGATCTGCAAGAGTGATCGCAAGCGGCGGAATCGCGAGCCTTGAAGACATCGTGAAGGTGAGGAGCGCGGGCTGCAGCTCTGTGATACTTGGCAAGGCGATGTACGACGGCAAGGTGAGCATTGAGAGGGTGAAGGCTCTGGCATGACTCTGGCAAAGAGGATAATCCCGTGCCTTGACGTGGACAACGGCAGGGTGGTCAAGGGCGTGCACTTTGCAGAGGTCAAGGACGCCGGCGACCCGGTAGAGCTTGCCAAGAGATACACGGAGCATGGCGCCGACGAGCTGGTGTTCCTCGACATCACGGCGTCGCAGCAGGGGAGGGACACGATGAAAAGCGTGGTGCGGAACGTGGCGAGCGTTATTGATATTCCATTCACGGTTGGCGGCGGCATAAAAAAGCTCGAAGACGCGCGCGACATCCTGCTCTCCGGCGCCGACAAGGTTTCGATAAACACCGCGGCGGTAAAGAGCCCGGAGCTGATCACGCAGTTGATGTCTATTTTCGGCAAGCAGTGCGTCGTGGTCGCGATTGACGCGAAAAGGAACTTTGGCGTCGAAAAGGGCAAGACGATCTTTAATGAGAAGGGCAAAAAGTTCTGGTTCGAGGTGAGGATTTACGGCGGCAAGGAAGGCACCGGCCTTGACGCGATAAAGTGGGCAAAGGAGGTCGAGCGCCGCGGCGCCGGCGAGATACTGCTCACCAGCATTGACGCCGACGGCACAGAGAATGGCTACGACATCGCGCTTACAAAGGCGATATGCAAGTCCGTCAGGGTGCCGGTGATCGCGTCCGGCGGCTGCGGGAACGCGCGGCACATGCTCGACGTGTTCGACAGGACAGACGTTGACGCCGCCCTTGCCGCTTCGATATTCCACTACGAAAAGTCGACGGTCGACAAGGTAAAGAAATATTTGAAAAGAAGCGGAGTCAGGATCAGGATATGATGTCCGGCAGCCGCATCCCGTTTGAAACCCACCTCGAAGGGCTCAAAGAGCCGGCGAGGACGATAATGCTTGACCTGCGCGATTTTGTAAAGTCGCTCGGCGGCAACGTGATAGAAGAAGTGAGGCCGCACAGGGTGGCCTACGCCAAGACCATGAACTTTCGCACGTTTCTCGACATCATGCCGGCGGGCGACTCGCTTGTTCTCTCGATAAGGTACGGCAGGGCCGCTCCTCCGGTGACTGCGACGGTCAAGACCGCCCAGGACGCCGAAAACGCGAAAAAGCAGGTAGCCGAAGCGTACAGCAAGATTCAATAGTTTACGTCAAACTCGGCAAACTCGCCGGTGTATTTCTGGAACTTCACGTCGACGTCTTCCACCTTGGCCTTTGGCGGCCCGATGTGGCACCACTCTATCACTTCGTTGACGTCCATGTCGTCGCCTTCAAATATTGCTTCCACCCGGCCGTCAGGCAGGTTGCGCACCCAGCCGGTTACCCTGTGCCTGGTGGCGACCTGCTTTGTGTTCTGCCGGAAATAGACGCCCTGGACCCGGCCGATTACAAAGACGTGGGCGCGGGTCTTTTTGCTGCCACTCACTTCCCAGTATGCTGTTGTTGATTTAAAAAATGTTCCCCGGGTTTACGGGGTTATGCCAGGTTGCCGCCCTCTTCCTTGAAGAGGTGCTCGTACGTCGTTTCCTTCCTTACCAGCCGGAACTTGCCGTCGCTGTCCTTCATCACGATCGGCGGCTTTGTCTGGCAGTGGAAGGGCATGTTGAACACGACCGAGTAGGCGCCCACGTTGTAGAACGACACGTACCTGCCGACTTCTGATTCGGTCAGGTCTGACACCTTTGAAAGTGGGAAAACGTCGTACGTGTCGCACAGCCTTCCTGCAAGGTGCGTATTCTTTACCGTGGCCAGCGCGGTAGTCCTGTCCTTGCTGTCTACCACCGGCACTACTTCCTGCGGGTACTCTTGCTTTAGCAGAGCCGCGTCTAGCAATATGTGGTAGCCCGCGTCGACGATCACTATCTTGTGCTCGTTGTACTCTTTTGTGTTGACAATCCTCGATACCAGTATCGACGACTCTGCCACCAAGAACCGGCCGCTCTCGATCATGAGAGTGAAGGTGCCGTGCGTCTCTGCGAGCTGATTCAGCTTGCCGACGTGGTTCTCTGCCATCTGGGCCGGGGTCGGCACCGGGT
>DATFDX010000005.1:0-2116 GCA_035251875.1 Nitrososphaera sp.
AGGCTGGCCGCGCCAGCCAAGAGCACTCCCTCTTTTCGCGCAAGCTGGTACACTTCAATAGGGGTCGGCGGGTAGTCCTGCAGGAAAACGCCGTCGACAAACCCCACCATCCTGACGTTTGGGTCTGCAGCAAGGCGCAAAAAGTCGCCCTTTTTCGCAGGCGGCCTATAGTCTGCGTCAAATATTTTCTTCGCCTTTTCGTGGCTCAGCGACGGCCCGATGAATATTACCGGCTTCTCCATTGCCCAAAACACGCCCTTGCGCGCATGCCCATCACCGACTTTGTAATCTTGAAGGTCTCTAGCCCCGGCACAAGCGCCCTGACTACTGGAATGCCAATGTCGGGGTTCGTCAGGTCAACGATTATCGTCTGCGGGAGCCCCACGCCCTTGAGCCTCGAGAGTATGAGCTTGATGTCGTCCAAGATGTCTTCGTTAAAGAACGTCTGCACCTGTGAAAACTTGATCTTTCTGGTCGACGGCATAAACTGCCAGGCGCGCCGGTCGTCCGTGTTCTGCTCGCCGTACCTTATCTTGCGCAGGTCGTCCCTCGCCCCCTGGATGTTGGCCGCCCTTGTCTGCGACACTTCGGTTATAGCCCGCAAGAGCGCGATCCTCGCGTCAGGGTGCGTGCCGTGCCCCTCTGCAAGGTAGCCGTAGTCGTGTGTGACCCATTCCACGCTGCTCGCATTGAACGTCGGGATGCCGATGTCCGAAGTAATGTCCTTTACCGTGAGCGAAATACCGGCGCGGTTGAACCTGTCCACAAGGTTCCTGACAGGCTCAAAGTCAATATCGGAGATGTCGACGTCCGGAAACACGCCGGGGTCGTCGACGAACCTGTCGGCCGGGATCGGTGGCACCCGCAGGCCCGCCGAGTTGAGCGAATTGTGCACCGTCCGGAGGATGTGGAACGGGATCGCGCTTGCCCGCAGCTCTGCAAGGCTCATGGCGTCCCTTTCAACAACTTCGCAGAGCGCGTGGCATACTGCTTCCTCCATCACGTTTCCTGACGCAAGGCCGTTTGTGTGAAAGTATGCGAACGGGTTGACCGCCGGCGGGGCCGGCGTGTAGCGAAAGAGCGCGATCGACGCGGGGACCATCACTTCCTCGCCGCTGGCAAGGTCGTGGCCGGGAAGCCAGTCCATCGGCATGTCGTCGCGGTATTCAAACCGCACCGGCTCTACTATCCTGTCAGGGTGGAGCGCTTTGCGGGTCTTAGACAGCTCGGCGTGGCTTGACCTTGTAAATTTCCGCGGCCCGCCGGACGGCAGCGAGGAGTACCGCTCGATGCTCTCCATGAGGGCGCTTGCCATCGCGTGCTGCTTTGTCGGGCCCTTGCCGCTGTAGACCCAGATATAGTCCTCTGTGCCGGGCACAACCGCCGAGTAGTTGGGGATGCGAAGCACGTCCATGTCGGTTATGTCGGCAAGCCTGGTGACGCCTATCCTCTTTGATATCGGGATGACCTTTTCCAGGGTCTCGTGCGCCGGCCTGATCCGGGACGTGCCGTTGACCGTCCACTTTTTCCTGCTCTGCAGCTGCACTAACTACAAGCCTTGCGGGAGTTCATATCAAGCTTTCTTCTTGGGAAAGTCGTGCAGTTCATTGTGCGGGCACCGGAGGCACGCCCTCGGCTCGGCTTCCGCCAGGTAGTTGATGTAAAAGCATTTTGCGCACTGGAGCCGCGCCAGCCTCCCTGGCATGCGAAGCTCGTTGCCGCCCTGCTCCAGCACTTTTTTTGCAACCAGGCCTTCAAGCACAGGGACCATGAGCTGCGACAGCTGGTTTAGATCGGCATTCTTGTACCGGAGGTAGAGAGTTGCCATCTCGCCTGGCAGCGACTCCCTCTTGAACGTGTTTTTGCCGGCGTTTGACTGCCTGAACAGATGGTCGCGCAGGTACCAGTCCAGCTCCCTGATCGCCGTGTCAGACATTTGGAAAACATTCCAGAAAACAGTATATTAACCCACTTTTACATCATATTGAGCGATGCCTGAAAGCGACCTTGACAAGCTGTGCAGCAGGATTTTCGCGGCCGACCGCAACATCAGGTTTGCCGGAGCTATAGACAAGATGGGCACGCTGGTCGCCGGCGGCATGCGCAAAGGCATCAA
>DATFDX010000006.1:0-5630 GCA_035251875.1 Nitrososphaera sp.
CAGCTGCTGAGCAGGTTCCCTGTGAGGATGAGGCTTGAATACCCGCCGGAAGAAGTCGAGCTTGACATTGTCCGGCGGCACGTGACGATAGACGAGTCAAAGGTAAAGGACGTGAAACACGCAATCCAGCTGGCCAAGAACCTGCGCGAAGCGGCCGCTGTCGAAGAATTGTATTACAGCCCATCGCTTCGCGAGACTATAGCGTTTGCAAAGATGCTCAACACCGGGCTTTCCGGCCGCCGCGTCGCAGAAGTAGTCTATGCCAACGCGTACGACCAGTGGGGGCAGGTCGAGTACCAAAAGGTGATGGACATGATAACGTCGATCTTTGGCGACAGGTAATGGCCAAGATCGCCAGCTCTGTAATGCGAAACGACATCCTGCTAGACATTTCAACATTCCTTGCCAGAAGGTGGTCCGGCAACGGCAGGGTAGCCATCATTCTGATGCCGGACAGGGTACCGGCGGCAAAGCCGGACAAGAACCAGATAGTGCTTCCATTGTTAAATTACTACCCGGGCACTGACTTTCAGAAGTACCGGCAGTGGCGCGTCGCCCTCTGGTACGAGTCGATGAGGATGAGGCATTCCACAAAGGTGCTGAGCTACGAGCACGCCTTTGGCTTTCTGCTCAATACCCTTGAGACAAAGAGGATCGAGATCCTCGGCCTGCGCGAATGGGAGGGGATGGATAGCGAGCTCGTCTTTAACGAAGGGATCTCGTGGATGTCGCGACAGCTGCTCAACTCCATCTACGGCCGCTACAAGATAGCGGAGGCGTTTTCGCAGTATTTCCTGACCGGCTACCTGAAGGGCGAGCTCTTTGGCGGCGAGTTTGACAAGGTGAAGATGGCCGCCGACTATGCAAACGAGATCGTAAAGGAAGCGCTGGACAACAACCATGGCACGGAATGGGTGGAGCAGCACATCCCGAAACTGATCAAGATCCTCGAGCTCGACCCGCTCGTTTCAATCCCCGTCCTCGCTCCAAGGACAAGGGTCGGCGCGTCGCTCAACCAGAGCGACCTGCTCAAGCAGGTGGAAAAGGTGGTAAAGATGCGGCACAAAAAAGAAAACGCGGAGGAAAAGACAAAAGAGATTTACGAAGGTCATGACGTGTTCCACGAGTTCGAGACCCTCGTCAAGGAGAGCAAAAAGACAGAGAACAAGGGCTACGAGTCGCTGGAGAACTTTGGGCTGAGCGTGCCAGACAAGATGGACGTCGACGAGACCCACATCTACGACTTCGACCTGATACAAAAGGTCAAGGCCGCCTTCCGGAACTGGAAGACTGGCTGGGTGGAGAGGCACGACGAGGCCGGCGACGAGTTTGACGTTGAAAGCTATGTCGAGGCGCTGCCAAAGACCTTCCTTACGGACTTCAAGCTGTCGATCAAGACCAAGGTCGCGATCCTACTCGACCATTCAAGCAGCATCGCCGATGTCGAGCTGGAATACAAGCAGGCGACCATAGCGCTCTGCGAAGCGTTGCACTACCTCGGGATCAAGTTCGCAGTCTACGCGTTCAGCACGGAAAAGCAGCAGGTGAAATGCTGGGTGATCAAGCCGCCGAACATAAAGTGGTCAGTGGTGAGCGCCCGGCGCCTTGCACAGATAAGGGCGAGCGGCGGCACGCCACTTGCAGAGGTCTACGGCCTGCTTGAGCCCGTGCTGAAATCATTCAAGCCGGACATATTCGTCACGCTGACGGACGGCGAGCCGTCAGACTTTGACGCGGTGAGGGCGATGGTGATCTCGTACAAAAAGACGGGCATCCGGATGGTGGCGATAGGGGTCGGCCGGAATGTCAACGACTCGGTCGGCATAGGGCACAACCTGAAATATTTGAATTACGAAAAGGCGATCTCTGTCAGTAGGCTTCAGGACATCCCGAAAAAAGTGATCAAGCTTCTCAGATCGTAAGGTTGGGGTTTTCCTTCTTGACCTTTTCCCAGTCGCTCAGGAACGCGGCAAGCCCCTTGTCAGTCAGCGGATGAGCGAGCATCTTGCCCAGTATGTCGGGCGGCAGGGTGACTACGTGGGCGCCGATCTTGCCCGCGTCGATCACGTGCAGCGGGTGCCGTATGCTTGCGACAAGAACGTTCGTGTCAAACTTGTAGTTCCTGAAAATCTCTACTATTTCCCTGATGACCTGCATGCCTTCCTGCCCCGCGTCGTCCAGCCTCCCAATGAACGGGCTGACGTAGGCGGCGCCGGCCTTTGCGGCCAGGATTGCCTGGTTTGCCGAAAATATCAGAGTCACATTAGTCTGTATGCCTTCGTCTTTCAATTTCTTGACGGCCTTTAGTCCGTCCGGGATCATTGGTATCTTTACCACGACGTTCTGGCCGTACTTTTTCAGCCTGTGGGCCTCTTCGATCATTTCAGACGTGGTGGTGCCCACCACTTCGAGGCTCACCGGCCCCTTCACTATCTTTACAATCTGGCGCATTATCTCTGCCGGGTTGCCCTTCTCTTTTGACAGCAGAGTTGGGTTCGTTGTTATGCCGTCCACGAGCCCCATGTCGTTGTACTTTTTGATCGATTCAACGTTCGCGGTGTCGAGGAAGATCTTCATTTCCTGCTCCTACTCCTTGCTTCAAGCACCGCCTTTGCTATTTCTGTTGCGGTTAGGCCGTACTGCTTGAGCAGCGTGTCTATCTCCTCGTCGCGCGCAGATTCGCCAAACATGTCGCGGACTCCCACGCGCTTTACAGGCACGGGGTACGTTTCGGCTGTCACTTCAGACACTGCGCCGCCCAGGCCGCCAATTATGTTGTGCTCTTCTGCCGTAGCTATCGCGCCAGTCTCTCTGGCGCACTTTGCCACGAGGTCACTGTCAATAGGCTTTATCGAAAACATGTCTATCACCCTGCATGAAACGCCCTTTTTCTTGAGTTCTACAGCCGCTTCGCGCGCCCTGCCGACCATCAGGCCGCACGCGATTATGGTCGCGTCAGAGCCGTCCTCAAGCACGTTGCCCCTGCCGATTTCAAACGACTCGGCCTTGTCCGCGTATATCACTTCGCTCGAAGGCCTGGCAAGTCGCATGTAGAACGGGCCGGGCGTGAGCGCTATTGTCTTTATGAGATGCTTGACTGCCACGGCGTCGGCCGGGATGATTACTCTCATGTTGGGGATCGCCCTCATGCTTGCAATGTCCTCTATCTGCTGGTGAGACGCCCCGTCAGGCCCCACTGTGAGGCCGCCGTGAGAAACGACAAGCTTTACGTTGAGTCTGGGATAACAGATAGTGTTTCTGATCTGATCGACGCATCTGCCGGGGATGAAAGCGGCGTAGGTGCTGGCAAACGCGATCTTGCCGGCTATCGAGAGGCCGGCAGCCACCGAGACGAGGTTGGCCTCTGCGATCCCGACGTTGAACATGCGCTCGGGGTACTTGTCGCCAAACTTCTTTGTCTTGAGAGAATCGGTCGTGTCGCCTCCGACGCAGACGATGCGGGGATCGTCCCTTCCGAGCTCCACGAGGGTGTCGCCATAGGCGCCCCTCATGTCCGCGGTTTTTTTTTCACTACTTAATAGCATGGAGCTCTTCCTCTATCCCAAGCTCATTTGCGTATGGAATCAATATATGTTTACGGGCTTTCATCCAGTCGGACCTCACGTTGAGCTGGGTCGCGTGGGTCAGAAGCTTTTTCTCAAGCGCGACTGCCGCCTTGTGCCTCAGCTGTATGACGGAGGCGTGTATGTCCCCGCCGCCATAAACTGCGGCGCCGGCCACAAAAATCCGGGCGCCGGCGTCGTACGCCGGCTGGAGCGTCGTGGAGTCTATGCCGCCGTCGGCCTCGATGTAGCCCCTGAAGCCGTGCTCCTTGAGCTCCTTGCCGACTGCCACCATTTTTGGCAGCACTTCGGGCATGAATTTCTGACCCGCAAAGCCGGGGTTGACCGACATTACTATAATGACGTCAAGATCCGGCAGGCAGCTGTAGAGCCACTTTGGCACGGCAGTGCCGGGGTTGATTGCGATGCCGGGGCTGATGCCTGCATCGATGAGCCGCTCCTGTATTTCGCGAAACTCGTTTTCAGTGCAGGCTTCGGCGTGCACGGTGATGATGTCGCACCTTGCATCAATGTATTCCTGTATCTGCTCCAGCGGCTTTTCAATCATCAGGTGCGCGTCAAAGGGCAGGCTGGTGGAGGTCCTTAATTTCTTGATGGTGTCGGCAAAGAACGTGGTGTTTGGGACGAACCGGCCGTCCATCACATCAAGGTGGATCATGTCGACTCCTTCGCGCTCGACCTTCCGTATCTTGTCTTCATAGTTCTCCCGCTCGCCGGCGATTATAGAAGGCGCGATCAAGCACTCGCTGTCAAGCTCTTCGAGCAGCACTTCGGTGTGCCTCTTTGGCGGGGCTTTTCCGTGCCACTGCGGGTTGTTTGCCATGTGGCGTATGCCGTTGCCCTTGACGGTGTTGGCGACTATCATTACCGGCTTGTCGTGCACACGCGCTGCCTTGTTTAGCGCGTCGACTATCTGCTCTACCTTGTGGCCGTCGACTTCAAAGACCTGCCAGTTGAACGCGGCCCACTTGTCCTTCGTCGGGTCAAGGGGCATGATGTCCTCTGTAAAGCCGTCCTGCTGGATGCGGTTTCTGTCAAGGATTGCAACAAGGTTGTCGAGCTTGAACTTGCCGGCGGCCATCGAGGCCTCCCATATCTGGCCCTCGTTTGACTCGCCGTCGCCTATCAGCACGAACACCCGGTTCTTCTTGCCGTCCAGCTTGTTTGCCAGCGCGATCCCGATCCCGACTGAAAGCCCGATCCCCTCGGAGCCTCCCGAGTACTCGATGCCCGGCACGCTGTGGTGCTTTTGGTGGTCGGAATACCTGACGGGGTGCCCCTGGAGGCGGGAGCCAAGCTTGCGGAGCGTCTTTACTTCGTCGGGGGGAAAGTAGCCGGCAACTGCAAGCGTCGAATAAAAGCCGGGTGCAGAGTGCGCCTTTGAATTTATGAAATAGTCGCGCTCGTCCCAGCCGGGGTTTGAGGGGTCGTGCTTCATCCTCCGAAAATACAAAGTGCCCATTATCTCGGCTGCAGAGAACGATGCGCCTGGGTGGCCCGAGCCGGCCTCCGCGATGCCCTGTATGGCCCACATGCGCACGTCCCTGATCTTCCTCTTCAGGTCAAGATAGCGCATGTTAAAGCCCATGAATACCCGCTCGCGTAAATTGCAAGACAGGAAAAAGCTCTTTGGAGGAAAATAAAAACATAGCTCTGTGACCTTGCCCAAGCTTTAAAAGATCGGCAAGGGAAATTATACTGATCGGCCATGCCGTCACTATCGTCTCTTTTCCAGCGGCCACTTCTCATTTACGACGACAAGTGCTATTCGTGCGCCAAGTTCGCCAAAGCGGCTGGCACGCTTTCGCGGGGCTGGATAAGAGTCGCCGGCCACTACCATTCGCAGGAGGCAAAGGAAGCCAAGGTGATGATCTTTCCGCCCGGCTATGACGCGACAAGAATGTTCTGGCTCGTCAACAAAAATGGGGCGCACGGCGCCCGCTCGGGCCTGCCGCCGCTGGCAAAAGAAATCGTTATCGGCATGTTCAAGGGCGGCAAGGCAAGCGACATTGCAGCGGCGTGCGAATACGACGGCACCGGCATGTC
>DATFDX010000007.1:0-3176 GCA_035251875.1 Nitrososphaera sp.
GGCCACGCCGTAGTCGCTGTGTACGGTCCTGCCGTCTCTTTTTACAAGAAAAGCGTAGCACGCGATGCCGCCGGGGTTTTTCGGCTGGCAGAGGCCGTCAAAGTAGACTTCGATCAACGTGATTGATTGACTGCACGTGGATATGTACATATCGGATGCCATAGAGTCTCCTTCAATATCATTCAAATAATAGCATGCCATAGAAAAAACGCACGGGCACATGAGCGTCGATCTAGCCTTCATAGGGACCTCAGTCGGGTTTGGCGGCATAGCAGGCTTTCTGATCGGCTACGCGATCAAAAAGGCGATAAAGATAATGATGATCATTATCGGCCTGTTCTTTGCCGCGCTGGCGTACCTGAACTACCAGGGCATCATGACGATAAACTGGGACAAGCTGGGCTCGACTGCGACAGGGGCCACCACCGGCCTCGGGAACGCGACGGGCCAGATAGCAGGGATTTCCGACCAGGTCGCCCCCACTCTGATAAACTTTGGGATACCTCTCACTGGCAGTTTTGCGGCCGCCTTTGTGTTCGGGTTCATGAAAGGCTAAATAAATTAAAGCAATTGGTAAATTTGGCAACTGTCGACGACTTATCTTTTAACGCCAACAAACATGGAAATGACTCTATCAGACACGTACGGGAGCAAGAGCAAGACCGAGCTGATAGACGAGATAATCCACCTCAACAAGGAACTGAGAACCAAGAATGATGAAATAGCGATGCTGAAAAAGAGGATTTTGCTTTACAAGTCGATTAAATAAAAAAAGAAAGAGGGAAGAAGATTTTACTCTTCTACCACTGCCAGCCTGCCCAGGTGTGCAATTACGACGTAGTGCAAGTCGTACTCTGTATCTTCGCCAGTCATCTCGCCGTCGACTGACCATGTGGTTCCAATGCGTTTCATGAATCCAACGGGTCCGCCGAGGTATCCGTTCAAGGACACGTCGAACACTTTGCCGTCGCTGTTCTCCATCTGCCCGCTTGCTTCAAAGGTCAGGCCGTCTTCAGCCACTTCGATCTCCCACGTGTCAGGCATGAACGAATATGCGATCCTTTCCTCGTTGACAGAGATCACGATCGTGCCGCGCGACATTGTTCGCTCGTCTGTGCTGTTGTCGTAGTGCCATATTGCCCTCAACGCTGACCTAAAGTCATCGCCGGTGTCAGCGTCTGTTGCAATGCCGCTTCCGCTCGCCGTTCCAGGTCTGTGTATTCTGGCGTCTTGCCCACTTGGGCGTTCCTGCGCCGATGCGGCGACCGGTGCGAAAGAGACTGTAGCCACAAGGGCCGCAGCCACTACCACGCCAACCATCGCAAGGGCGGCTGTTTTTTGCTTCGATGTTTTGTATGACATCGGCGAAGTATAGGCGTGTATTTAAAAGGCACTTGCGGGCCTTTGTGAATTAACAGCGTTAGTTAACAAAGTTAGTCAATCCTCGTCCCGTCCATCTCGCTTGCCTGCCGGCCCTTTTTCCTTTTCGCCTGCGCCCTCCTCGAGCTCCCTGTCGATCCTCTCCTTCAGAGATATGAAGCGGCTGAACCTCGTGTTCCAGGCGGAGAAGAATGCCCGCTCCTTTATGCCGATCGCCAGCCAGATCGCCGACAGGACGACGGTGATCCCGATAAAGGTGATTATCATCAGGCCGACGCCGGGCAGCCTGTTCAGTATCAGACCAAGAAACGCGGGGTGGATCGAGATCACCGCGGCCACAATGATCGCCAGCGGCGCGAGTATGAACGACGAAACTATCAGCATCGTGAACATGCTCTTGGTGGTGTTAAGGTGGAAGATCAGCTCGTCCAGCACCTCGAATATGTTGCCTCTTCTGCGATCAGACATCAGTCCAGCACCTCTCCCCGTGCCAGCAAATAAAACACTTCGTTAACTTTGTTACCGGCTGTCATTTCCTGGCCGCGTCCCTCCTTGGAAACATTTCTTCGTACGGGTCCAGAATGTGCCGGCAGAACTGCCTCCCCTTCTCCGTGACGCTGTATTTTATTATCTTCTTGTTTCCCCATGGCTCTTCCAACCTTTGTATGATGCCCTTGGCCTCCATGTCGTCCAGGATGTCCTTGTGCTTGACGAGGTTGAGGCCGCAGTAGCTGAGAAGCGAGGTCTGGTTGAGCTGACCGTACTCTGTCAGCTTCAGGATAATGTCCTTTCTTATGTACACTCGATCTCGGTATTCATGGGAAGACAAGCCTTGCTTTGGCTTTTAGCAGAACACGGTCGGCATTAAGTTTTGCCCGGCTACATGAAAAAGCCGCTGTAGCGGGCCTTGCCCATTACCCGGCCGGTGTCCCTGTCCCTGAAAATTCGAGTAGAGTCCTTTGGCACCAGCCCCTCCGGCCTCACGAGGTGGGGCGTGCAGTAAATGTCTGCAAGGACGTATTCATAGCGCCACAGCAGATACCGGTCCTGATCGCTCATCAGGTTTTTAATCGGGACCGAGCCCTCCTGCCTGCCGTCTGCGAGCAGCGTGTTGTCGTGCCAAACCGGATATTTGGACCATTCAGACTCGAACGACTGGGGCCGGTTCCTTGTAAAGAGCAGGGACGGCCGGTAGGCGATTATCATGCTCAGGGCGACCATCATGACGCCGAGGAAGAAGTGCATGTTTGCCGCCGTGCCGACTGTCGGCGTGAAGAATGGGTACGTAAATCTTGTGCCACCAAGATTTAACTCGCCGGGTTCAGGCGGGTAGTACGTGATCATCACAGAATATTGTATTAGTACTATGCCCAAGATGCAGATGATAAGCGGGACGACTCCTTTCCACACCACCGACAGGACTATGAACGAAACGAGCATCGTCACCGCTATCTGCACCGCCGTTGCAACTTCTTGTGTGAAAACTTGGAATGTGGAGGTAAAGAGGTGCAGGAAGAAGAGAAGAACGACGCAGACGATGTCGATGGCAAGCAGCCTCTGCTCGTTTCGTTGCAACCAGAGATAAGCCCTGCCGCGTGCTTTGTTGCGCTGTGGAGCAGAAGACCCTGCTACCATGTCAATATATCGCGCAGCTGCGCATTAAGCATTGCTGGATCGCAACGTTTTTTGATGCAGTCTGCGGGGAATTAGCAGTGCCATTCGGGCTTTTTAAAAAGAAGGAGAACGAAGCGCCTGCAGAGCGGCCGGCAATAGCAGTGCCGGCGGCCGGCGCGCTT
>DATFDX010000008.1:0-4772 GCA_035251875.1 Nitrososphaera sp.
CCGATCTTCTTCCCACCTCTTGAGGATCGCCTTCTCTATGTCGGGGTTCCACGAAGTAGACTGGATTTTAGGCTCCATCGCTATGCTTTCGTTTTAGATTGTCTACCGTTATTAACGGTTACTTGGTTCTGCCGCCGCCAAATGTTGCCAGAATGCTAGAAAGTATCATGCCTAGCCCGGATGACGAGTCATAGCCTTCAAGGGCGGGAATTGGAATGATTTGCAGGGCTATAAATCCGCCAAGCGCCGCAATAGAACCATATTCTGTAATCTTTTTGAACAGGGTCCTCTCTTTGCTAAAGGGTGCAAGGACCATGCCGATTATCCACATGCCAAGGAGCCAGATCATGACCCTGGTCGCAATCGACTCCGGAGCGATAAACGCCACGCCAAGATACATGGCCGTTACGACAAAGTCGGTCTTCATGACCTGCGGAAAAATGTTGTTGAACGACTTTAGCCGGACGATGTAGTGGCCAAACACTATGCCCATGAGCGCCACCGCCGCCACGCTGGCGCCCATGAACGCCGCGCTGGCGCCGCACTGCAAGAAAACGACGGTCGGGTCGATGCTTCCGCAAAAGACGTGGCTTGAAACCATCGCCATCAAAAATGCCTTGGCAATCATGCTTGCCATGAAAACCAGGGCCTTATGCTTTAGCTCGATTTTCTGGCGCGGAGAGGTCTTTTTCAATTAAAAGTCCCCCATTTGCATGACCATGATTTCCGTGCTTGCGCCACGTAATTAAAGATAATCCGGCCCACTCACGACAGAAGATATTAATAGCAACACCCACGCATCCTCTCTCGTGAAATTCGTCGACTGGTTCCCGTATTACCAGGGAATCCGTGCAGAATTTGGATACAACTCTGAGCAAGATCAGGAGGCTGCCCGGATTCTGTCCGACATGATAAAGAAGAAGGCTCTTGACCCAAAGGTCCTGCAGAAAAAGATCAAGGGCAAGAACGTCATAGTAGTTGGGGCCGGCCCGAGCCTCGAGGACGAAAAAGTCCTGAAATACGTCAAGAAGAACAAAAAGTTTGTCAAGATAGCCGCTGACGGCGCCGTACAGTTTTTGATTGAAAACAAGATAAAAGCTGACATCGTCGTGACCGACCTTGACGGCAACCCCGCTTCTTTGCAAAAGGCTGAAAAGAACGGAGCCGTGATGGTGGTGCACGCCCACGGCGACAACACTGCAATGCTGAAAAAGCTTGTTCCGAAATTCAAAAAGCTGGTAGGTTCCACGCAGGTGATGCCGATTGAAAACGTCCACAACTTTGGAGGGTTCACCGACGGCGACAGGAGCGTGTTTCTGGCCGAAGAGTTTGGCGCCAAGAAAATAGTGCTTGTGGGAATGGACTTTGGCAACAGCATCGGCAAGTATTCAAAGAAAAAGGTCAAGGACGCCGAACTGAAGAAGCAAAAGCTGGAGGCTGGCAGACGCCTGCTTGAGATGCTTGCGAAGCGATCCCGCTCGGAGCTTGCCGACACGGCAAAGAGGCCAGTCAAGGGATTTGCCAGCATCAAGGCATGAATTTTGGGCGTAGGCAGGCAAAAGGCATCATTGGCATGGGACTGACAGTGCTTGGTGGCGTAGCATGGTTCTATCAACTCTATATCCCGGCAGTCGTCGCATGGGGAGGCGCAATAGTCATATTGATGAGCCTGAACAAGCGGAAGCGCCGAAGATAAAGCTATTATAGGTTTTATGTAGTAGGTGCCTTGCTAATGTCAGGGTTTTCAGAGGACGACATCAGGCGTGCGGCAGAACTACGCGAGTGGCTAATAAAGGAAATAGCAGACAAGCAGGAAGAGGTTGAGCGCTTGCGTACGACATTGACGATTATTGATAATTTGTTAAAGCAGGGCAGCTTTAAGGCGGCTGCCAACATTGGATTTTCTACAGCAGGACCTGCCACAACACAGGTGCAGCAGGCCCGGCAGGCGCCACTTGCGCCGACTAGGCAACAGGCCGCGCCGACGCTAAAGTCGTCCGACAACAGGGACGTCAGGCCGCTAAAGCGCGCCAAGGACGATTTCTGGCTTGCAAACGCCGAAGTGTCGCCGAGCGCTGTCGTCCTTGTGCCGGCTCCCGGCGTCAACCTCAATGCAAACACCCCCCCGTTCCGGTCGTTCTTCCTGAACAGGATACTTGACGGCATGAAGGGCAAGGACTCAAGCCAAGGCCTCAAGGAGCCTGAAGCTCTCAATTACAAGGTTGAAGAGGACAACGGCGTGATAAAGCGCGTCGTGATAAACAACTACCGCGACAAGGACCGCCTGCAAGAGATATTCAACACTTCTTCATGGGTTTTCACAAGGATGCTGGAAAAGAGCGGGTAGAAAGATGGACAAGATAGTGGTTCTGGATTTCGGATCACAGTACAGCCACCTTATCTGTCGGCGAATCCGCGAAGCAAACGTCTACTGCGAATTATTGCCCTACAACACGCCGGCCAAGATAATCAAAGAGATAGACCCAAAAGGGATCATTTTTTCCGGCGGGCCGGCAAGCGTCTACTCCAAGGACGCGCCCAAGCCTGACAGGCAGATATTCCAGATGGGCAAGCCCATCCTTGGCATCTGCTACGGCCACCAAGTGCTTGTCGACAATTTCGGGGGCAAGGTGAAGAGGGCAAATAGCCGCGAATATGGCCGCGCAGGGCTTGTCATTGACGACAAGGCAGACCTGTTCAAGAACCTGGGCCATAGCATCAACTGCTGGATGAGCCACGGCGACGCGGCCGAGAAATTGCCTGCTGGATTCAGGGTTCTCGCGCACACCGAGAACTCCCAGTCTGCAGCGATTGGCAACAAGGACAAGGGGTTCTACGGCATCCAGTTTCACCCCGAAGTCGTCCACACCGAGCGGGGCGTGCAGATCTTGAAGAACTTTGCCCAGGAGATAAGCGGAGCTAAGCCGGAATGGGACATGGAGAGCTTTATCGACTCCACTATCAAGGACATACGCAAGCAGGTGGGCAAGGAAAAGGTTTTGGCTGCTGTCAGCGGCGGGATCGACTCTACAACCGTCGCCGCGCTGATGCACAAGGCGATAGGCGATCAATTGCGATGCGTGTTCATTAACCACGGGCTGCTCCGGCAGGACGAGGAAAAGGACGTGGTCGAGCTATTCAAAGATCATTTAGGAATAGACGTCATTTACGTCAACGCGGAAAAGCAGTTCCTTGGCAAGCTGAAAGGCGTAACGGATCCGGAGAAAAAGCGCAAGATAATTGGCGAAGAGTTTGCCAACGTGTTCGTCGACGTCGTGAAAAAGAGCGGACCATTCCAGTGGCTCGCGCAGGGGACCCTGTACCCGGACGTCATTGAAAGCGGGGTTTCAAAGGGGCCGGCGGCTGTAATCAAGACGCACCACAACGTTGGCGGCCTGCCAAAGTGGCTCAATCTCAAGGTGATCGAGCCGTTGCGCTTTCTGTACAAGGACGAAGTGAGAAGGGCAGCGAAGCTGCTCAGAGTGCCGGACGAATTGCGAAAGCGGCACCCGTTCCCAGGGCCAGGATTGGCTGTCAGGATAATCGGCGAAATTACGCCGGAAAAGACCAGGATCTGCAAGGCTGCAAGCAGGATAGTGGAGGACGAGCTGAAGGCGGCAGGCTGGTACGACAAGGTGTGGCAGGCATATGCCGCAGTGGGCGACGACAGGGCTGTCGGCGTGCTGGGCGACGAGCGGGTCTACGGCCGCGTCGTCATGGTAAGAGTGGTCGAGTCGGTGGACGCAATGACGGCAGACTGGTCGCGCTTGCCCTACGATTTGATTGAAAGAATAAGCAACAGGATAACGAACGAGGTGGAAGGCGCGACGTGGGTCACGTACGCTGTTTCAAGCAAGCCGCCTGCGACGATAGAGCCGCAGTAAAAATGGAATACCCCCCATTTGAGCACAAATATCTTCACTTATCGTAAAGCTTTAGTTCTACTGTTCCAATGATACCTGTTGAATAAGCTGCGAAAATTAGCTTTTGAAAGAAGATTCATAAATCGAAAGACTGCCACCGGCGAAATACAAATTGAAGGTCTCAAAATTCACTTTCCTTGTGCTAGTCTACAGCAGGTAAAGAAATCTCGGGTACTGGACACATTGAACGACAGTACCTATCTAAGTAAACCTGTTGTAAGTATTGATCAGACTATTCTTTTTGGTGAGCTTGCAATACTCCGATATCTTGAGAAAGATGGCTGGAAGGGAGTTTGGGTGGATGCATTTCATAGTAGCAAAAACAAGGATATGCTTTGGTCTGATATGCCTCCAAAAGGAGTAGCGCCACCGTTTTCAGCAATTGCGTCAGAGAAGTTCAAAACAATCAAGGAAAAGAATGGTGGAAAGCTGTTTGGCTTTTTTGATGTTTTTGCTTGGAAAGGCGACGGGAATGATTACTTGTTTATAGAATACAAAGGAAAGGACGACTCTCCAAATGACAATGAATTGCCCTGGATTAACGCTGCCATCGCGGCAGGAGTAAAGCCTCAACAGCTATGCATCGTCGGTTATGATTTGCCTACCTGAGCACAAAAGTCTGCAGAATGTCTAGTGAATAAAAAAGGAATAGAAACTCTTTTAATACAAATTTGAGCGAATTGGCGATAATATGCGTCCGGTGATCAAAAAGTTCGACTGCTAGGGCGCATGAAAATTCTTGCAGTACATAGCTTGATGCATGCTTTAATGCAGGCGATTCAAGATATCAGGATCAATAATAGGCCCAAAGTGGAAGTCCGCAGTGTATATTGTAATAGCCGGCGTAGG
>DATFDX010000009.1:0-4418 GCA_035251875.1 Nitrososphaera sp.
TGGACAAGCGCATGATAATAGTGCACCAGCAGGACCCGGGGCTTGCGCAGGTCTTCAAAAAGGCTGGCTATGATTCTATCCTCGACTCAGAGGACAACATCAGGAGCGGCAAGGCCGAGGGCATGATAATCGGCCTGCTCATGGCGAAAATATACAACAAGGACTATGTCGGGTTCATCGACAGCGACAACTATGTCCCCGGGGCGGTCAACGAGTACGTCAAGATATTCGCGGCAGGCTTTGGCATGTCAACCACGCCCTACTGCAACGTGAGGGTGTCGTGGGTGTTCAAGCCCAAGGTAAAGAACAACTCGCTCCAGTTCTCAAAGTGGGGCAGGGTGTCCGAGATCACCAACAGGAACCTAAACTCGCTCCTGGCAACAATAACCGGCTTTGAAACAGACATAATAAAGACGGGCAACGCCGGCGAGCACGCGCTGTCTATGCCGCTTGCAGAGTGCCTGCAGTACACCAGCGGATACTCGATAGAGACGCGTGAGTTCATTGACATATTTGAAAAGTTTGGTGGGCTGGAGCCTTCCAAATACCCGCAGATAGTGGAAAAAGGCGTCGAGGTGTTTCAAATAGAGACCCGCAACCCGCACTTCCACGAAGACAAGGGCATGGCGCACCTGAACGAAATGCTCGAAGCGTCGCTTGCCACGATATTTGGCAGCAAGATCTGCCCGCAGGACCTGAAGGAAACTCTGCTTGACCAGCTAAAGCATACGACAAAGAAAAAGACAGATTATAACAAAAAGTACCACGTGCTCGATCCCATCAACACGATACACATGCCGGAATTCGAAAAGGGCGTCAGGGAAAAGGCACAAACCTTCCAAAAGATCGGCCGGCTAAAGTAGCTACCTGCGCTTTCTTGCGTACTTGCCTGCAGAATTCCGGTGGACCCTGTCTAGGTCGCCCAGGCCGTGGCGGTAGAGCTCCCAGCAATTCGACCTGCCAAAGAGGTTGTCAAGGTTGGCCGACGCGGCGAGCGAAAACCTGTTTATCGCGATGTGCAGCGTCTCGTGGCTCAAGAGGGATGCGGCCACTTCGGCTATCTTGCCTTCCCGGCGGTACTCGTGCCACGAGCTATAGTTTGCAATGAACGCCCGCGACCTACCATAATAAGGGACAAACATCAGACCCCGCTTGCCAACCCCGCCTTTGAGCCTCAGATCAGCCACCATGGAGAAAAATCTCTTGCAAAATCGCCAGATTAACCTTGTCCAGCAAAAATATTGAAGGCGACGGCAGATTTTTGGCAAAAATAAGCAATAGAGGCATGTGAGAAGTAAAAGGTCCGCCAAAACAGCTGTGACATTGCAGGTTTGTGCGCCCTTTTAGCAGGACACCCCCTCCCCTTCAGGTGTTTCAGGCCTTAAAAACAACCGCCGAGATATTTCCTTAGTGGAATCGAAACTGGAAGCAGAAAAGGTAATGGCAGCAGGCACGGCCGCCAAAGAGGAAGAAAAACAGCAGGTGCAATTCATGGAGCACGAGATAGAGTGCCCGCGCTGCCTCGACAGCATGGCGTTGTGCTCTGACTTTGACAGCCTGTACTATGTCTGCGAAGAATGTGACTTTTGTCTGTACACGATAAAAAGAAATTAAACACCTTGCGCAGTCAAAAGTGATTGATCATAAACCGCCGGGAACTAGCCAGCTTGCACAGCGACAGATCTTCCCGGCTTGTTCTTGCCGCGCTAGAGGCCGCGGTTGAAAGCGTCATGCCAAGCGCGCTTGTAAGGCGCGCCGTAAAATTTGACAAGGAATTGTCGGTGCGCGACATACACGGCAGGGCAGTCCGGCTCCGAAAATTCGACCACGTATATGTTGTCGGAGCAGGCAAGGCGACTGCGGGAATGGCCAGCGCGCTCCACTCAATCCTGCATGAAAGAGTTACAGGCGGCGCAATCACCATCCCCTACGGTATCGACGCAAAGATCGGGGGAATTTCAGTCACGCATGCCTCGCACCCCGTGCCTGACAGGTCCGGCATAGAGGGCACAAAAAAGATCCTAAAAGTCTTGAAGAAGGCAGGCCTGGGCGACCTGGTATTTGTCCTGATCTCTGGCGGCGGCTCTGCGCTGATGCCTCTCCCGGCGGCCGGCGTGTCGCTGGCTGACAAGCAAAAGATCACTAATTCGCTCCTTCGCTCAGGGGCTTCCATCCACGAGATGAATGCCGTCCGCAAGCATCTGTCTGCCGTCAAGGGAGGGCAGCTGTTGCGCCACGTCGACAGCGCATGCACCGCTATTTCTCTGGTTCTTTCAGACGTAGTGGGCGACGATCTCCAGGTGATCGCTTCCGGGCCAACCTGCCCCGACAATTCCACTTTTGCAGATGCCCTAAAGATCCTGAAGAAATACGGCATAAGGAAACCGGACGCGGCTCTAGCACACATTGTCAGCGGCTCCAAGGGAAACGTAGAAGAAACACCCAAGCCGCGCGACCCGGTGTTCTTGCGCGCCCACAACATGTTGATCGGCAACAACTCTATTGCCTGTACAAGCGCGGTCAGCTACCTAAAAAAACATGGTGTGGAAGCGCTGTACCTTGGATCAGAGTTTGACGGCGAAGCCAGAGATTTTGGAACATTTTTGGCGCGCCTTGCGTCAGACCTCGGCAGCAGGCCTTTTGCCATAGTGGCAGGAGGCGAGACCACCGTCAGGTTAAACAAATCTGGAAATGGTGCCGGCGGCAGGAACCAAGAGGCAGCTTTGGCGTGCATGATGGAGCTGCGGCGGCAGGACATCGCGGTCGCGCAGATTGGAACAGACGGCATAGACGGCAACTCTGATGTGGCAGGCGCACTGGTGTCACCAAAGACAGTAGCGCTTGCCAAAAAGATGGACCTGAAAAAATATCTGGATCGTCATGACAGCTATCATGCCTTCAAGAAGTTGCGTTCGCTCATTTTTACCGGCTACACCGGCACCAACGTAAACGACATTGCCATCATATGCAAGGCACCAGCCTAATTCGACGCTATTTCATTTCTTTTCGGGCGGGTTCCAGAGATTCGATGCTGTAGTCGATCTCTTTTTTCATGTTGTTTAGGTACAGGATGGCGTCATCTATCTTTTTGCGCTTGAACGCCACTTCAAAACCTTTGAAATAGATCTCCAAGTCGTTTGGCACGATGCGGATGTCCTTTTCTGACATGCTCGATCTTGATACGTGGAAATATTATTAAAGTGTAGATGAAAGACGGTTACAGAAAAATATCAAGTGCCGGCCTTCTAGTAGTGAACATAGATGTCGCCGGAGACGACACTGACGTCGCCGTGATCGGTGTGAAGCAGGAGCGACCCGTCGCCGTTGACGTCTGCGGCCACACCCTGAATAGTCTTGCCATTCTGAGTCACCGCAATCTTGCGGCCCAGCATGTCAGAATTTTTCTTCCATTTTTGTATTATAGCGTCAGGGCCGCGCTGCTCCATCTCCAGATAGTACCGCTCCAGATTTTCGAGAAGCGACTTTGTCAGATCCAACCTGCTTACGCTGTGCCCAAGCTCGTCGCTTATCGACGTCACCTTTATCCCGTCAAGGCGCGCCGAGACTGCGGCCGAGTCGACGTTTGCGTTTATCCCGATGCCAATTACTGCATAGTTGACCTGATCTGCCTCTGCGCTGATGTCAAGCAGTATGCCGGCCACCTTCTTGCCAGAGATCATCACGTCATTTGGCCACTTTAGCCGGGCGTCAAGCCCTGCTGCCTTTATCGCGTCGCACGCTGCAAGTGCGGCGACAAACGGCAGGAGTGTTATTCTGGCGGTAGGTATTGTAGGTTTCAAAACCAAAGACAGCCACACGCCGCCCTTGGGTGACAGCCACTTTCTCTTTTGCCTGCCCCGGCCGCTCTTTTGCTGTTCTGCAATGACAACTGCGCCGTGCGAGCCGGGCTTGCCTGCAAGCGAAATTGCAAGGTTCTGGGTAGAGTCAGTGGTTTCGCGAAAAACCAGCTGCTTGCCGACAAATGAAGTGTGAAGGATCCTTGCCAGCTCCCATGGGACTGGCAGGTCTGTTCGTCCGGCAAGCCTGTATCCCCGGCCGTGCCGCGATTCGATTGTATAGCCGTGCCTGCGCAGCATCTTTATCTGCTTCCACACCGCGCTCCTTGAAATGCCGGCTTTTTTTGCCAAGGACTGGCCGGAAATGTAGCCGGCCTCTGATCCTAGCAGTGAGAGGAATTCGCCGGGCTCGGGCATTTGGGCATTATGGCGCAGCAGCAGGTAATATACTGATCAAACTATTTCTACCAGCTTGTCTGCTAACTTGTTTCGATTACGATTTATATCGTCAGGGCATCTTTTTACTTGTGAAGAACCGTAGCAGGCCCGACATCATGGCGATTATTCTGGAGGCCGCTAACGGTGGAATAACAAAGACAAAGCTCCTCACACGCGCCAATC
>DATFDX010000010.1:0-2551 GCA_035251875.1 Nitrososphaera sp.
TAATGATGCTTGAGGCAAAGTGCCCCGAGTGTGGCAAAAAGGCTGAGGTGAACGACGAGATGTCGGAGGTAAACTGCAGACACTGCGGCTTTTCAGCCACCTACGACGACTATATAGAGACAATGAAGGGCAAGGCGGTAGACATTTCAGACAACTTTCAATCGAGCTGGGACCGAAACCCGTTCTAGCCCCAGGTCAACCCTTTTTCGCTGCAATCCATATGGCCGCCGCAATTTGTGCAGATCACATGACATGCCGTCAGGTTCTTCATTTCAAACCCGCAACGGGGGCATTGGATAACTTCTTCCTGCTCTTCCAACGATGTTGCTGCGGCAGAGTAGCTTTTAACCGTTTCATGCCCAAAGGTTAATTAAACGTTGAAGGCGCCTGAGTTTTACTTTGGCCCAGTTCAAACTGGTCGTTTCAGACACAAAGGGCAAGACAATTGCCCAGGAGCTCAAGGACAGGGCTGCCCAGCCACTTGTAGGCTCTAGGATAGGCAACGTAATCGACGCCTCTGTGATCGGAATTGCCGGCGGCAAACTGAAAATAACCGGCGGCAGCGACAAGTCTGGAACCCCGATGCGCTCAGACGTCCACGGCGGCGTCAAAAAGTACGTCCTGCTTTCTACGGGCGTCGGCAACAGGAGTGAGGCCAGGATAAGAAAGCTGGTAAGGGGCAACATGGTCACTGAAGAAATATACCAGCTGAACTGCCTGCTGGTTGAAGGCACGCTGCCTGAAAAGCAGGCCGAAGCCGCGGCGCTAGAAGCGGCCGAGCCGGCAAAGAAAAAGAAGAAGTTCCGTACCTTAATATCCCAGAGAATTTTACGATACTTGTTGCACTGGAAAGAGACTCTGCCAGATTGGTACATCAAGGAGTACGGATACCAGCCCTGCATCAACATCGGCACCTCTGGCCACGTTGACCACGGCAAGACCACCCTTGTGGAGGCCATCACCGGCGTCTGGACCAGCGCCCACAGCGAAGAGCTGCGAAGGGGCATCACGATCAAAGTCGGCTACGCCGACGCGGCGTTTTACAAGTGCCCCAAGTGCCCATCGCCTGTTTGCTATGGCGCGCAGCCGAAATGCAGCAACTGCGGCGGCAAGAGCGAGCTCTCCCGCGTGGTAAGCTTTGTCGACTCGCCGGGCCACGAAAGCCTGATGGCCAACATGCTCTCCGGCGCAGCCCTGATGGACGGCGCGATCCTTGTGATGGCCGCAAACGAAAAGGTTCCGCAGCCACAGACAAGGGAGCACCTCCTAGCGCTTTCAGTCCTTGGCATCCAGCAAATAGTCCTTGTGCAGAACAAGGCGGACTTGGCCGAGTACGAAGAAGCGCTTGACAATTACAAGCAGATCAAAGATTTCGTAAAGGGTAGCCTTGCAGAAAAGGCCCCGATCATACCAGTGTCGGCCCAGCACAAGATCAACATCGACGCGCTCATTGAAGCGATCGAAAACAACATCAAGACGCCGGCGCGGACCAAGAACGTCGAGCCCATAATGCACGTATTGCGATCATTTGATGTCAACAAGCCCGGGTCGCCAGTCAAGCAGGTCAAGGGCGGCATCATTGGAGGCGCGCTGGTGCAGGGCGAGTTCAACATCGGCGACGAAATAGAGATCCGCCCCGGGCTATTGGACGAAAAGAAGAGCAGGTACGAGCCCATCACTTCCCAGATTTTTACGCTTGGCACCGGCGCCGGCCTCGTCGACGTAGTCAAGCCCGGCGGCCTTGTCGCGATAGGCACGAAACTCGACCCCACGTTTACAAAGAGCGACTCGCTGATCGGCTCTGTCGTGGGCAAGCCAAGCACGCTGCCAAAGGACGTGGAAGACATCACGGTGGAGACACACCTCTTTGACACTGCCGTCGGCACCGCCGAAATGGTCAAGGTAGAGCCAATCAAGGTAAGAGAGCCCATCAGGCTCAACATCGGCACGGCCGCGAGCGTCGGCACCGTGACAAACGTCAGGGACAGCAAGATTGAAGTAAAGCTGAAAAAGCCGGTATGCTTGATGCCAAAGAGCAGGGTCGCCCTCAGCAGGAGAATAGCGGAAAGGTGGCGCCTCATTGGATCAGGAATAGCAGTATAGCATGGACGTCCTCTGCGACACCAGCTTTTTGATGGTACTTGTTTCAAAGCCCATAAAGCAGGTTGCAAAGATAGAGTCGCTACTCGGCCGGATTGACTTTCTTGTGCCGGACATTGTAAAGGGCGAACTTGAACGGCTCGCGGAAAAGGCCGGCCCAAAGAGATCGACTCTTGCAAAAACCGCACTCGATCTTGCAAAGGCAAAGTTCAAGACCGTGGCCGTGGCAAAGGCGCGGCACGTCGACGACTCGATAATCGAATATGCAATAGCACACAAGTGCGCCGTTGCAACTATAGACACCAACCTGCGCCGGCGGCTTATCTCAAACGAGGTGCTGGTGCTGACCCTCAGCAGGGACAGGCTTATTGTCGCAAACCCAAAGCCAAAGCAAAGGGATCAGATTTAAATAAATTTTCGAGCGCCAGCATAGTATGGACTTTGATGGAGT
>DATFDX010000011.1:0-5250 GCA_035251875.1 Nitrososphaera sp.
GAGAACAAGATGGCAAAAGAGATCGAGCAGAAGGACTGGGTCTACGACCTGATAAAGAATAATGACGAAATGGTATTTGTCGCAGAGGTGCCCGGCCCGGAGGACCAGATAAACGTCAAGCTGATGGAGGGCCTGCTCCGAATCAAGGGCGGCCAGAATTTTGCAAGGGACGTGCCGCTAGAGCAGACCCAGGAAATGGGCATATCAGACTACAAGTACAGGAACGGCGTGCTCACCATCAAGATTCAGAAGGTTTAGCTTCTTCGTCGTAGCTGTCTTCCCACAGCCGCATCCTGTCCATCTTGTCCCTCCTCTTTGCGTCCTGCAGCATGGTGTAGACGCTCTTGTGCATGCTCCCTTTTGCAAGCATTATGATTGCGTCCGTTGCAAGCTTTACCTCCTTGAAGCTGCCAATGAAGCCGACCATGTGGCCATAGACAGAAATGTACGCGCCTGTCAGCTCCTCTATCATCCGGCGCGCCTTGCCCCCTTCGCCGATTACCCTGCCCTTGATGCGCTCTAGTGCGTTTGGCGACCTGCCGGCATAGTCGTGCAGGTCCATCTGCTGGTACAGTATCTCCTCGTCTTCAAAGAGCCTGTACGCCCGCTCTGGCGAGAAGCCCCTCGAGATGGCCGTTATCACCTCGACTGCCCGGAAGGCCTCCATCTGCTCCACCGGCTTGTTGCCTGAGATCGTGGCATCGCCGCTCTCGCTATCTATCGCTATTTCTACGCCGCATTTCTTTTCGATCTGCTGCTTTACCTTGCCGCCCTTGCCTATTATGGCCCCTATCCTGTCTTTTGGGATTTTTATCGTGTGCTGGAAACTCATTTTATTTTTTGTCGCCTCTGATTTTTTCTATTGCCTGCACGGCATCGAGAACCTCGATCCCGCGCTTTTCAAAGAATCTGTTTACATTCACTACATCGCGGACTAAAAATTGTTTTGAATTTGGGTGCTGGATGTCGACCGCCGAGCCAAAGTCAAACAGCATTATCCCCTTGTCGGTCTTGAAGATGTTGTACTCGGACAGGTCGGCGTGGACGAGCCTTGCTTTTTGATATAATATTGACATCTGCTCGATCACCTGTTTGTAGTCGTCGGGCGTGACTTCAGCCTCCACCAGCGGGGGCACAGAGTTGCCCTCGCTGTCTCCTATAAACTCCATCACAAGGACGTTCTTTTTCACTGCTATTGGCGCCGGAACCCTTACTCCCGCGGCGCGCGCTGCCTGCATGTTCTTGAACTCTTTTCTTGCCCACGCCGCTATCAGGCTGCGCGACCCGCGCTTTATGTCGGAAAACCTAGGATCGCCGACTATGTACTGCATGCGCTTCTTGAACTCGGCGCTCACTGTAAGGTATATCTTTAGTATGCGGAGCGAACCGTCGGGCGCGACGGCGGTGTAGACCTTGGATTCCTTGCCGGCGGCAAGCGAGCCCCTTACGTGCTCTATCACCCCGTCGTCTCTCATGTCATTGACGACCTTGAGGGTTGGCACATCAAAGACGTTGTCGAAAACCTGGTAATCCTCAGAGCGCTTGATTAGCAGCCTGCTCTCCCGCTCTTGGCGCGACAGCCGCCTGTCGGCCCTGTCCATCGCCTTTTGCCCCTCCTCCTTTGGGAACTCGTCAGATTCGTCTGACAATAAACAAACTTGGCAGCCTTTTGTTATTATGTGTAATGCTGTGGCTACCTGTGCTGGAACTTGTAGATCATCAGGAACGGCACGCCGGCTATTCTCTTTATGCTGGCCTCTTTTGCCATCTTCAAGTCCAACGCCTGCTTCACTATCCTCTCGCCCACCAGGTTGGCAATGTCGCACTTGTGGAGATACTCTTGTACGCGCGGCTGCTCCACCACTTCCTCCTGGTAGTATTCCCTTGTAATGTCGACGACAAGGCCGTCCTGCTCCACCTTGGTTCCGACTAGGTCAAGGTCGCAAATGGCCACCATGATCGACCCCTGATAGCGCGTGATCCTCGCGGCGTACTGCTCTGACAACTGCCGATTTATGTAAACACAGCATAATGAGGGTTGCTGTCATCCGTATGTTTCGATCTTGATGTCAAACGAGCCGTCCTTTCGCCTGTTGCGGTTGGTCACAAAGCCAAGTGGGCCCAGGATCGCGATCACAGAATCGATCGTCCCCTGGTAGCCGCAGATGTGGAAGAACGAGTTTGCCGGTGTTATTTTTTCGCCCGCTGCCTTCTCGAGCTGCGGCCCGAGCAGCGCCTCCACCCTGCCGGTGCTCCCGCGCCACCCCTGCGACAGCGGGTGGTCCGGCCTGCTCACAGTCGCCAGGTATGTAAAGTTCGGGTCGCCTTCGGCCATCCTCTCAAGTACGTCCCGGTAGCCCAGCTCCTGCGCGTATTTCGCCCCGTGCAGCAGCGCTACTTTCCTTTTCGACCCGGCGCTTTTCAAATGCAAGGCATAGCTGACAAACGGCGCAAGGCCGGTGCCCGACGCGACTAGTATCAGCCGCCTTGTGTCCGGCGTGCCGTCCGCCTTCCGATCTTCGATCGTGAACGCGCCGGCAGGCTTGCGCCAGTAGAGCTCGCCGCTTCCGCCCATTTTGAAAAGCGCGCTTGTGAACTTGCCCATCACCGGCTCAGTCGCCCACTTTATGTAGAATTCAAAATATCTTTTTTCTTCAGGCGGCGAAGAAAGCGAGTACGCCCTGTAAGTTATCTTTTCGTCGCCGTCGAGCTTTAGCCCGAGCGCCACGAACTGGCCGGCCTTGAAGTCCGGCACCGTGCTTCCGTCTGCCGGCTGCACCCGGATTATCGCGAGGTCTGCGGTCAGGTTCTCGCGGTACGTTATCCGGCCGACGTTGGGCGGCGCCTGTCCAGAGCTCATTAGCACCGGTGGAATTGTTTGGGTATATTTTGATATCCTTTTTATTGGAGGGCGCAAGAGTTATGCTGGTTTGGCAAGCAAGAAGGGAATAGCGCTCACCGTCGGCATCGCTGCGGCAATTATCGGGTCGAGTTTTCTGATATGGTACATACCCCAGAACAACCCGGGCACGTTCATCGATGCCCCACGCACTGATGCCGAGGTGATAGGAGACATCTATTCCCGGCATAACGCTACTGCCATGGACGTTGAGAGCAAGTTTGCACAGTGGAAAAATGGCGATCTGCCAGATGGCAACATGTCTGCCCAGCTCGCTTCGGCCGGATCGCAGATAGAAGGAATGCGCCAGCAGCTCGACAGCCGGCAGCCGGCTCAAGAGTGGCAGGAGAGCTATGACATTTACGTGCAGTCTCTGGACGCTTACACGGAGTACCTAGACGCGCTAGAGCTAAAAGTAGACGGCGGCGACAAAACCGATCCGGACCCCGCGATGAATCAGAAATGGCGCGACCTCATTAACCAGTCTGTCGGAGCAATGCCCATCAACAATTAGCTATTTCAGCACGCCCAGGATCTGATCGATCCGGGCATCTGTCTTGAACGCGCCGGTGTTCAGCGAAGCCTTTGACGCGACGAATCCGGCTGACTGCAGCTTTTCGATTATCTTTTGCACGGAATGCGGGTTTGTCCTGAGCTTTGCCGAGATTTCGTCCGCCCGGAAGTAGTACGGTATTTCGTTGGCCTCTTCAGTCGCGGCGTCGAGCACCTTTTTGCACTGCCTGTCCGGGTCGTAGCCGAGCATCTTTTTCACAAATTCCCTGTCGTGGAACGGCCCGGTCCACAGCTGCCCTCCTGTCCGCATCGCGCTCCCGCACAACTCGCATTTTACGCTGGCATATTCTTTTGCCATAAACCGGTGGCCGCAGTTAAAACAATGCATCGTGTAGCCGATGCTCTTGTAGACGTTGTTTGCCTCGCTGCTGCTCACCGAGACTGAGGCGTAGGCGCGCATGTAGTGCATCGTAGCGTGGACGAACACCGGCTTTATTGACAGCTCGAGCCTTGACGCGGTGAGCGCGATGAGCGACAGGAGCAGCCGGATCGCGGTTTCGTTACCATAGCTGTTATTGAGCGGCCTTCCATAGTAGCGGCGCAGGCAGACCTCTGGGTACACGCCGCAGAGCACCGCCGTGTCAGTCGCAGTTATCGACACGAGCCCGCCGTCCAGCACTGCTCGCAGCACGCAGTCGATGTGCTTTGCCGGTGTGCCAAACGGGTCGAGGTCCACTATGCCAAAGCGCTCGCCCTCGATGTCGCCGTGCATGAGAAACTTGCACACTTCGTCGATTGAAAAATGGCACCTGTCGTCTATAGAATTGATCTTGGCCGCTTCCTTGGCAGCTTCTATGGCGATCGGGTTGACGTCGTTGCCGTAGACCTGCTCTACCTCCGGCACCTCGACTGCGACCCTGAGGGCTCTAGCGCCGGTGCCTGTGAAGGAATCGGCAAATGTCTTGCGGTCAAGGGATGGCGCAAACGCCCTGTACGCAAGCACCGAGAGGTCGCGGTTGAGCCTTGCGGCAGGGTTGAAAAATGCGGGCGCCTTGGGCGGGACCTTCTCGGTGAGCGACGATTGTGGAACCAAGAACGTCGTCCTGCCCTCCACCGTCCTGACGAAATCAGCCACGCCGGAGGTGCACTGATGCGATATTTATAGCAGAAACACTATTCTTGTTTTACCAGCGCAAGTGATAATAGACACCCTGCAAATCAGCATAGTGAATAATTTGCAGTTGCACGACGGCATTTTAGTCGGCGGTGTCGACGAGGCTGGGCGGGGCTCTATCATTGGCCCCCTTGTTGTTGCCGGCGTCAGCATCCGGGAATCAAGAATCATCCAGCTCTCTGAAATGGGCGTCAGGGATTCCAAGGCGCTGACCCCAAAGGCGCGCGCCCGGCTTTTCAGGGAGATAATGGAGGTGGTCGATCACATTTGCGTCCGCAAGATAGACCCGATCGAAGTCGACGACAGCGTGTCGCTCCACGGTCTCAACAGGCTGGAGGCAAAGGTGATGGCGTCTGTCATTAACAAGATCGGGGCCGACGAGGTTTATGTCGACTGCTGCGACGTCAATCCGGAAAGATACGGCGATTACATCGGGCAGCACCTTAAGTGCAGCCCAAAGGTGCACTCGATGCACCACGCCGACGTGATAAACGTCGTCGTGTCGGCGGCGTCGATAATCGCCAAGATAACAAGGGACCAGGAAGTCCAGCACATACGCGCCAGGTACCGCAGCATCGGCAGCGGCTACCCGTCTGATGATCAGACGATGCGCTTTATCCGGCGATGGGTAAAGAAAAATGGAGCCGCGCCAGAGTTTGCCAGA
>DATFDX010000012.1:0-6353 GCA_035251875.1 Nitrososphaera sp.
AAGGGCGGCCATAGAAGATGGCGTTGATGGGATGGAGGTGTAATCACCAAGCTTCGGCGAGGTGTTCAGCCTGCCATTCCCAATAGCCCAACGCACTAGAACTTGGATTTGTTTGTGCCACCGAAATGGTGGTTTGCCACTGGTATGGTGGCAGCAAACGCACCATTTTTGAAGTTGCGGCTCCGGAAATACGTAAAGAACAACCGTAAGCATGTGATCCTTTGCACGACGGCCAGCGTCGTTTTTTATTAACGAACCATTAAATCTGGGCTCCCAAACTTCAGTTTAGTCTAGATGTCTGTTTGTATATCTCACAAGGAAGACGCGGACGGCATTTGCTCCGCGACACTGGTCAAGGCGGCGTTTGACGTTTCAAAAGTGATCCTTGTCGATTATGCCAACCTTATCGCCAAGCTGGAAAAAGTCGCCGCTTCTGACAGCAAGATCGAGCAGCTGTTCATATGCGATCTGGGATTGTCGAAAAAGAACGAGAACAGGTTTGTCGAGTTGCTCGGCAGCATTGCGTCTTCCGGGGCCGAAGTGACCTACATCGATCACCACGACGTCAGCAAAGAGATAGTCCAGGCGCTCAAAAAGGCTGGTGTTACGCTTATCCACACCATCGAAGAGTGCACGAGCGTTCAGGTCTACAACAAGTACAGGAAAAAGCTGCCCGATCACGCGGCGTTTTTCGCGGCGATGGGCGCGCTCACCGACTACATGGAGAGCAAGCCCATCGCGTCGACAGTTGTCCCCAGGTTTGACAGGCAGTTCCTGATGCTTGAATCGACCGCGCTGTCGTACATGATTTCTGCGAGCCAGCACGAAGACGACTTTCTGGTGAAAATAGTCGACACGCTCGCCAAGATGAAGTACCCGCACGACATCAAGGGCGGCTTTGAGACGGCCGAAAAGTACGCCAAGAAGGTTGCAAACGCGGTCCAGTTGATACAGGACTCGGTGGTCAAGCTCGACAACATTGCCCACGCGCCGAGCACCGTCGAGCTGTCGTCAAGCATGGTGGTGAACTTTGTGCTAGGCTCTTCAGGCAAGCCGGCGGCTATGGTCTACAAGTTCAAGGACGACATCAAGTCGTACGTAGTTTCGATACGCGGCTCAGCAGGCTGCAAGGTGCACCTTGGCCGGCTGACAAACGAGATCGCTTCAGAGCTTGGAGGGAGCGGCGGCGGCCACGACAAGGCCTGCGGCGCGGTCATACCAAAGGACAAGCTTGAAGAATTCATCAAGACCCTTGACGGCAGGATAAACTAGTCATTCAGGAAATTCCAGATCATTTCCATGACAAGGACGGTAGCCTCTTTGGAGAATATTGGTTCAAGCGCTGCGGTCAGCTGGTTGAGCGCGCGCTGCGACCCGTCGTCCAGATTTATGCCCTGAGAGCGGAGGTGATCAAGCAGCGAGTCCTTCGCTGGCTGCCCCAGCGTATCAAGCGCCTTATCAACAGCAAGCCGCAGCTGCGGGGAAGGGATTGGCAGATCAAAATCGCAACGGTCCCTTGACAAATCCATTTTTCTATTCCACCGATAATATTTAAGCAGATTGTTTTTTGCGCCAGAGACTGCCAGAAAAATGGTGTTATTTGACACCAGAAAGTCAAACTTCGACTATGAATTCGACTTCTACCGCGCTGTCAAGCGGCAGGCTGCTCACCCCCACCGCGGCCCTAGCGTGTTTGCCGTTTTCGCCAAACACCTGCACGAGCAGATCTGACGCGCCGTTGACCACCTTTGGCTGATCTGTAAATGATTGGTCGCAGCTGACAAACCCGGTGACCTTGACCACGCGCTTTACCCTGTCAAGGTTGCCTAGCGACGACTTTAGCTGCGCCAGCGCGTTTATAGTGCAGAGGCGCGCGGCCTGCTGTCCCGCCTCTATCGAGAGGTCCCTGCCCACCTTGCCCCTGAACTTTACTTGTCCGCCTTCTGAAGGGATCTGGCCGGCCACGAACGCGAGATTATGCGACACGACCACGGGCACGTATGACCCCGCGGGGGCCGGCGGCGACGGTAGCGTTATGCCAAGGGAAGCAAGCCTGTTCTCTATCATACAGGCAACTTGTGTACACTTGTTATATTTCTAGTTTGTACGAAAAATACTACAGATTAATCGTGCGATGGCAAACTTTACAAAGGAATCATTCTGGTTAGATCAACGCGCGTCAGATTGTAACTTATGGAAGCATTCTTTGGCCACCAGCCGAGCCACAACAGGAGCCATTTTTATGCTCCAACAAATAAAAAGTACCTGCAGGAGTACAAGCGCGAAGCCCATTCGTACTAGCCCGTTGCAGTCTTGAGCACTTGCAGACAATGCGAATCTTTTTAAAATGCTTTGTTTCAGAATAATCTGAACATGGCGCACGAGGAAGGAGGATACGGCCCCCACATGAAGACGATTGCATGGTCAATACTTGTAATGGGAGTGTCGCTTGCGCTTGTCATCGTGCTATATATCGGGTTTGGATGGATGCCCGGATCGAACTTTTCTGACGATGTGATGAGAGAACAGCAGGAAATACTGCGTGGCGAATATGGTCTCCCGCCGGCTGAAGAAATTTCTCCAGAAGAAGCAGAGATCCCGCCCTCGCTCAGGGACCTCAACTGATCAGAGCAAGTCCTCGTCTATCTTTTCTATCTTATCGACGTACTGCGCGCATTCGCACCCCGGCACCAGGCAGCGGCCGACGCGCAGGAGCGAGTTGTCCCCGCCCTTGTTGAATTCGTGGACCTGATGCGGGTGGAAACACTTTAGGCAGTTCATCGCGCAATGACGACATTTGGGTGTGTGATAATTAAACGTGCGGCTAAAAACAAAGGATTATAGAGGAATCATTCTTCAGGCAGGTACGTTCATGCGTGATTACGTAAAGAGCTACGAGCGCAAGACGATCAAGTCCAGACGCCTGTATTCCCGTTCTGCCCGGGTGTTCCCCGGAGGCATCAGCCACAACATCCGCTACTTCGAGCCCTACCCGTTCTTTGTAAATTCTGCAAAAGGCAGGCAGCTGCGCGACGTCGACGGCAACAGGTACACCGATTACTGGATGGGCCACTGGGCCCTGATCTTGGGGCATTCGCCCAAGCCGGTCTCTGACGCGCTTGCCATGCAGGTGCGCAGCGGAACATTGTATGGCACGGTCAACGACGCGAGCGTCGAGCTCGCAGAGACTATCCAGAAGCTGATGCCAAGGGCTGAGATGATGCGCTTTAGCAGCACCGGCTCTGAAGCAACGATGTATGCCGTCAGGCTTGCAAGGGCGAAAACAGGCCGGCGCGTCATTGCAAAGGCGATAGGCGGCTGGCACGGCTTTAACACTACTCTCATGCAGACTGTCAACTACCCCTTCGAGGCAGAGGAGGGACCCGGCCTGGTGCAGGACGAGGGGCAGTACGTCGAGTCGATACCGTTCAACAACCTCGACGCGTCCCTCAAGGTTCTCGAGACGATCAAGGACGACCTTGCCTGCATAATCATCGAGCCGGTGCTCGGCGGTGCAGGCTGCATCCCGCCGGCCGACGGCTATTTGCAGGGCCTGCAGGAGTTTGCAAAGAAAAACGGCAGCCTGTTCATACTGGACGAAATCGTCACTGGCTTTAGGCTGTCGCTCCACGGCGCTGCAAGCGCGTACAGACTCGAGCCGGATTTATTCACGCTCGGCAAGATATGCGGCGGTGGAATGCCAATCGGAGTGGTCTGCGGCGACAAGGAAATAATGTCGCTCGCTGATCCCGTGTCAAGGAAGGACAAGGATGCGCGCTGCGCCATAGGAGGCGGCACGTTTTCCGCAAACCCCGTAACAATGACCGCAGGCCTTGCAACACTGAACTTTTTGAAAAAGAACAAGCTGGTTTACGGCAAGATTGACAGGCTTGGTGGAGCGGCAAGGAAAGGACTGACTAAGATTTTTGGTGAAGCTGGAATTCCGTGCAAATTGACCGGCTTGGGCTCGATCTTTATGACGCACTTTGGCAAGGAAATGGTGCAGGACGCAAGCGACGTCGCGACGTCTGACAGGGCGCTCTTGGCAAAATACCACCTTGCACTGATGGCGGACCACAGCATATTCTTCCTGCCTGGCAAGATGGGAGCGTTCTCGTACGCCCACGACGAGGCCGACGTCAGGCGGCTGCTTGCAGCGACTGAAAAAATAGTGCAGTTAGGGCTTTTCAAGCAAGGCTTTTAGCACAACGTTCCTTGGTTTGGCAAACCATGCCGCGTCAAGACTTTCAAGCGACTGGAACTTGCATTCAAACATGACAAAGTTGGCGCGAAGTTCCGCCTTGCCGGCCTTGAGCGTCATGCGTTTTATGCCGCCAATTTTGCCAACGCTGGCAGACACGCCGATGGAATCAAGGTGTTTCTCTAACGCATTCTTGTAGTTGACGCCCTTGGCAACAACAGCCATTGGCAGGATCCACGAGTCGCCAAATTTTTGCAATAATATCTTGTTGCCCTGTTTTATTGTCGCGGCGGCTGCCTTTAGAACAAACTGGCCTGTGGACATCTTTTTGAACTGCGACATCTGCGCAGGCGTTATTCGCACCACCTTTCTGCCTGATGGGATTTTTGACCTTGAAAGCTTTCTGTAGTTGCCCCTAGTGTATATCAGTGGAAACTTTTTTTCGTCAAATTTCGCGCTGACCGCTTCACCCACTACCATGATGTGGTCGCCCATCTTTTGGATCGCAATCACCTTGCACTCTGCGCTCAGCGCGCACCCCTTTATCATTGGGACGTCGATGTGTCTTGCTTTGTATGTCGCAAAGATGCCCGGTATTGCAAGCTTGTCTATCTCTGTGCCTGAATACCCGCCGGCTATGTTGACCAGCTCTGCCTGATCGTCTGACGCAATGTTGACTCCGAACACTCGGGTTTCCTCGATGTTCCAGTACGTCGGCGACTCGTGCACAAAAACTGCGATGAGCATTGGCTCGTATGCGATGTGCATCGTCCACTCTGCGGCCATCACGTTCTGGCCATGCTTGCTCCCCTTTGTGGTGATCAATCCCACGGTGGTGGCAAAGTACCGGTGCACGTTGTCCATTATTTCAGGCAACAGCAGCATTTTGGAAATGCCGCCTAATCAACTTATTAGACATGCAAACTCTTGTTAAGATTGCATGTCTATATGACATGTGAGAGACGACGATGCCGCAAGGGACAGGCTCGTGCGGGACTATGGCACGGTGCTCCGCGAAAGCGCGGTGCTGACGACCTTTGCCGGCATACTCTTTGGCTTTCTTTTCAACACTTCGGTGAGTGCTCCAGACAGCCTGATATTTGCCGACAGGATTTCGCTTTTGATCGCACTCTTTTCCATAACTGTGGCGGTGTCGCTCTTTGTGATGCCGGTCATCTACCACCACCTGCAGTACCCATACACGGACATTGAAAAATTCAAGATAAGGAGCCACCGGTTTATCATGTTCGGCCTGATCCCGGCCGGCGTTACGCTGTACCTTGGGCTCGAGATAGCGTTGTCGTCTGTGATGGCCCCCGGCTATGCGTTTGCCCTTGCAGCCGTCCCGTTTGTGATGGTCTATATATTTTTCAGGCTGAGGAAGTAGGCTTTAGAAGCCGGCCTTCTTCATTTTGGAGCCGCAACTAGGGCACGCGGTCTGGCGGTGTTTCGTCCCGCAGTTGATGCAGTAATAGTCGATGCCTTTTGGGCCGAGAATGCCGCCGGGACGGAAGAACGAGCCTTCCCCGCCGCTCATCTTCTTGAAATACATTCTCCTTCTGTAGAGGCTGAGAGGGAGTATTATTGCAAGTATCACCAGCAAAGATATCGGAAAGTCTAGCAGGAGAGTCACTGCAACCGCAATCCCAAAGTAGATCCCAATCCAGACGAGCTGGTTGGTCAGAAATCGTCTTGTATTCTCGTTCAATGCCTGCACAATGTTACTCGATTGCGACTAATATTACTATGGGTCGGATGTTCTTGCCCTGTACCATTTCAGTATGCAGGTCAGCACGCCAACACTTAAAAAGCGGAAAAAATCAATCCTACGTTCGTATATGGCTGCCCGGAAAAACACATCGCGCAAGAAGCGGCTGTTAAAGCGCACTAGACAGAACCGGCCGGTGCCGACGTGGGTAGTCATCAGGACAAACAGGAAGGTCAGGACCAACCCCAAGCGCAGGCTTTGGCGCAGGTCTGACGTCAATGTAGGTTGATAAAAAATGGCAACAGTAGAAGAAAACCTTACACGTGTTTACACTATCAATCTTGGCCGGGCGTGGCTCACTCCCGAGCACAAGCGCACCGACAGGGTAATCAACATGGTCCGCGAGTTTGCTACAAAGCACATGAAGAGCGATGAGATAAAGCT
>DATFDX010000013.1:0-5523 GCA_035251875.1 Nitrososphaera sp.
ATCTTCCTGCCCTCGGGTCATCGCCGGGCATCACCGCCCTCGTGCAGGGCTCGCAGCCGATGCTAGGGAATCCCTTGTCGTGCAGCTTGTTGTACGGGACGTTGTTCTTGTGGATATAGTCCCACACCATGTCAGAGCTCCAGTCAGCTATCGGGTTCAATTTTATTATGCCGCCGTGGGCCGCGTCGAGCTCGATCTTTTTTGTAGTGGACCTTGTGGTAACTTGGTCCCTGCGCAGGCCGGTTATCCAGCCGTCAAGGGTGGCGAGCGCGCGGTTTAGCGGGTGCACCTTTCTTATTTCGCAGCACAGCTTGCGGTTCTCCACGCTTTCGTAAAACAGGTTCATGCCCTTTGACCTGATCATTTCTTCAACTTCTTTCTGGTCGGGAAAATAAGCATCAATTGGAATTCCGTATCTTACTCTGATCGCGTCCATGACGTCGTACGTCTCTTGGTTAAGGCGCCCAGTTTCAAGGGTGAAGACCTTGGCCCTGCTCTTGTCTGTTTTGGCCATCATATCGATAATGACGACATCCTCGGCGCCAAAACTGGACGCAAGGGCAATCTTGGTGCCAAATGTGTCAATGGCCCACTTCAAGATCTGATGGGCGGACTTGCTTTCAAATTCGTCTGAGAGCTTTTCAAGCTGAACCGGCGTAAGTTTCATATAGAAAATTGAGATCGAGACGCCTTATAATACTTGTTCTCAACAAGTTGCAATTTGGGAACCATGCATGAGGCGCATAAAAGAAGTTGTTTATTAGGCAGTATTTTCTATATATTGTGTAAACTAATCTGTTAAGTATAGTGATTGCTAGGAGAGATTGTGGTTGTCTGATAATTTTTGGGAACATGTTGATCAATACAGGAAACTTGGCTTCGACCCGCTTCGGTGGATTCCGACCTGTTCCAACGAAGTCGACGGCGAAATCCTGAAAAACGCACTCGCAGACGTCAAAAAGAGCAGCATAAAAGTCTCGCCTTCGTGGTTTGACTCGTTCTACCACATCGACGGCAAGATACCCGAGCTGACAAGGCGCGTATATAGCCTTGCAAGCCCTGTGCTGGACAAGGAAGTCGAAGTCAAGCGGGCTCTTGCAATATTCCGCGTGCACACCGGCGCCGGCGAATACGCGCCGCTTCTGTCGGAAGCGCTGCAGAACTTTTTCAAGGTGTTCAGCGCCAAGGTGTCGGTGTCCTGCGCGTCAGCAGCACTTACAGAGCACCCCGACGCGCAGTTTGGAATGCTCGACTACATCGAGCTTCACAGGGGCGACAAGGTGGGCTACATGCCCGGCGTCACATCGGCCACGCAGGTCACGGACGTGACAAGGGCGCCGGACGCAGAAGTGCACAGCAGCATAGCCATGACCTCTGCAATCGAACTCTTGAACCTCCTTGGCTGCGGGGTCCAGTCGTCCTTCAAGATATTCCCGGTCTACGACGCGCCGTCGGAGGAGATTCTCGACAGGATAAGGCTGAATCTCGATGCCTTCACCTCGCGATACAACCTCGCGATGGAGGACTATAGTTCGCTCAAGATAGGCAAGCTGTTCTACGGCACGAGTGCGATGGCGAGCACTACGAAAGAGCTGCCTACCCGGTACGACCAGATTGAAGAAGGAATGGAGATAATAATCACAAACAAGTTTGGCGGCCTGCCTGCAATGAGCCTCTACACCCTTGGCCGCATGGACTCTGAAAACATCATCAAGTACGAGCAGAACAATGTGTCGTTTGCCGGCATAAGCGAGGCCCGGGACGAGGCGGTAAAGAACCTGAGCGAGCCCCACTTTGCGCTGGGCAAGATCATCGCGAAATACTGCCCGGACTTTGGCGCCGCGTTTGACAAGAGCGCCCACATCGCGGCGGTCCAGCCAGTCGGACAGCACGGTGTGCTTGCGCTGGGCTCGCTGGCCGAGCTTGCAAACGCGCACCTGCTGATAAACGAGCTCCCTGTCAGGAACGTAGAGATCGCAAAATTCGCCACCAAGGAATTCCTGGTTGAAAACGCAACTGCTTCATTGAACGGCTGCCACCTGATAGTCGCGACAAAGGACGCCGCCAGCTTGATAATTGAAGACCTGAAAAAGCACAACTTTGCGCCTGAAAGGATCGGGTTCGTAGCCAAAAAGGGCGCGGCCTCTGTCGCGTTCACACCGGATCCAAGCCAGTTCGTGGCTTCAAAGATGAAACTTGCGCGCCTCACGGCAAGTTCCGCACCGCAGCCGGCCGCAAGTTAAACAATGTTATAGGAGATTTTTTCGCTAGATTTTATATGGGCGTCTTGAAGTCTAATTCGTAAAGCTGTGACACTGATCTCTGACAAGGAAAAAACAGAAGTATGGCAGGGCGCCCAGGACGTCGAAAGCAAGTCTCTGCAGGTTTTGTACAAGGTGCAAAAAACATTCGACCTGTGCATCGATGTCAGCGGGCCGTCGGTGATTCTAGCGAATAAAATGGTAGCTGAGGCCTATGCCCGGCTGCCTGACCGGGGAGTGAAGGTGAGGTTCATCACCGAAATCACCCGGACCAACGTCACTCATTGCAGAGAAATTCTGAAAATCGCCGAGCTCCGCCACCTTGACGGGATAAAGGGCAGCTTTGTCATAGCCGACGGAATGGACTATGCGGGCGTTGCAAACACAGAGGAAGCCCAGCCAATAACTCAGCTAATAGTAAGCAATGTCAGAGCGTTTGTGAAGCAGCAAAAGTACTTTTTTGAAACGCTCTGGGGTAAATCAATCCCTGCCAACCTGAGGATGAGGGAAATCGAAGAAGGGGTCGCCCGCCCTGAAACCCGGGTGCTGGGCAGGCCGGAAGAAATACTTGCAGAGATAACGTACATGAACGATCGTTCAAACGAAATGTACATCTGCGCGACGTCTGGCGGCCTGCAGTTCACGCGCAACTTCCTCTTTGACCTGACAAAGAAGCTGCTGGACCGGCAGCGTAAAGGAAAGCACCACGGCGTAAAATACGTTACCAACATCAACAGTGAAGATCTGACGCTCGTACGGGAATTTCTTGATCTCGGGATGCAGATAAGGCACGCAAAATACATGCCACCGATGAGCTTTGCAGTGTCTGAAAAGGAAATGGGCGCAACCATAGAAAAGATGGAGGGCAACAGGATGGTCCAGAGCCTCTTGATGAGCAACGAGCAGCTCTATGTACAACATTTCAAGTCGATGTTTGACGAGCTGTGGAAGGGCGGCATCGACGCGGCGGAGCGGATAAAAGAGATAGAGCAGGGGGTACAGGCGGCCGACATCGAGATAATGCACAACCCCAAACAGGCTCTTGAAAGAGCCTGGAACATGATCATGTCGTCGCAGCGCGAAGTGCTGCTGATGTTCTCGACCACCGGGGCATTCCAGCGGCAGCTGCAGATGGGCGGCCTGGAGATAATCAAAGCGGCGATCAAGTCCGGCACCAAAGTAAAGGTGCTGCTTCCTGCAGACGACCAGATAAAGGGCGCAATCGCGCTGGCAAGAGCGCAGCTGCCACAGGTCGAGATCAGGATGATGGACAAGAGCCTGCACGCCAAGATAACGATAGTTGTTGTCGACAGGAAGGAGTGCATGCTGTTTGAGCTAAAGGACGACACGAAGCAGAGCTCGTACGAAGCGGTGGGGCTGTCGATGCATTCTGGCAGCAAGACTATCGTCCTCTCCTACGCGTCGATATTTGACAGCCTGTGGAAGCAGACCGAGCTGTACGAGCAGCTTGCCTCTGCAAACGAGCAGCTGGACGAGCACGACAGGATGCAGCGGGAATTCATAAATGTCGCAGCTCACGAACTCAGGACTCCTGTCCAGCCGCTTCTTGGAATCACCGAATTGGTCAGCGAGAGGATGGAAGCAGGAAAAGCAGATCAAGTGCAGGTGTCAAAAGAAGAAGTTGACATGCTGGCGCGCAATGCAAGGAGGCTTGAAAAGCTGACCCAGAATATCCTCGATGTGACCAAGATCGAGGGCAAAAAGTTCACGCTAAACAAGGAGAAGTTCGACCTGAACACAAAGATCCAGAACACTATTAACGACATGAAGGCGGGGCTGGACGAAAAAACAAAAAACATCGTCATCAATTTTACACTTGGCGCGCCAATATATGTGGAGGCAGACAAGACAAGGATTTACGAAGTGATCTCCAACCTGATCAGCAACGCGATCAAGTTTACACAGAAAGGCACGATCAACATTGCACTGGTCAGGGAAGAGAATTTTGCCAAGGTTGTAGTAAAAGATTCAGGAAAAGGCCTCGACCCGGAGGTAATGCCCAAGTTGTTCACCCGGTTTGCGTCAAAATCAGAGTCTGGAACCGGGCTCGGGCTCTACATCTCAAAGAGTATCATAGAGGCGCATGGCGGCAGAATATGGGCAGAGAACAACAAAGACGGCAGGGGCGCAACGTTGTCGTTCCACATTCCTGTGCTGCAATGATAATATATCAAAATAAAGCAGGGCATCCATGCAAGACCCAAATTGCGTCTTTTGCAAGATCGCCGTCGGTAAGATACCCGCAAGGGTTGTGATGCAGAACGACAGTGCGGTTGCGCTGCTCGACGCCTTTCCACTTGCCGCGGGCCACACGCTTGTAATCCCGAAATCGCACTATGCCAAGGTCCAGGACATGTGCGAGCAAGATGCGATGGCTGTGTTTGAAATCACGTGGAAGGTTGCCGGCGCGGTGGAGGCAGGATCGCAGGCTGGCGCTTCCACGATAGCAATCCACAACGGGAGCGAGGCCGGGCAGGAGATATCTCACGTCCACGTACACATCGTCCCGAGGAAGAGCGGCGACGGCGCAGGCCCGATCCACTCGATGTTCAAGAGCAGGCCGAAGCTAAGCGCGCAAGAGATGGACTCGCTGCGCGACAAAATCGCGAGCAACCTTTGACAGCAGCCTGAAGAGCAGCACCGGCGTCATCGATCCTATGTTGTTCTCTATCCTGTGGCCGGCCACAAACATGGCTACCGCCCCAGCCCACATTGCGACGCCGGCTGCAAAGTCGGTCTGCATCCCTGCAAAATGCCCGAGCGTCATAGCTGCGCCAACAACATAGAACGGCGCGCCTGTGCAGTGGAGCGCCTGATTGGCAGGGTTCCTATGGGTATTTTTTATCATCTTTATGATGGCACACACACAATGCATTTGTAGCGTCATCTGATAATGCTTTCTACAATCTTTATGATTTCTGGCAGGCGCGCCACGGTGTACGTTGCATGCTCGCACTTTTGCGCAGGCACCTGCAGCGCGAAAAGCGAGTTTGTAGTCCTGATGGTGGTCATGCCAAGCGTGCTGGCGGGACAGATGTCGGTGTCAAGTCTGTCCCCAACCATTATGCAGTCCGACGCGAGGCGCCCTGCCTGCTTCAGCGCAAGCTCGAAAATCCGGGGGTCCGGCTTTTTCAATTTCACAGAAGACGATATCGCCTGCACCTTGAAGAACCGGCGCAGGCCAGATTTTTCAAGCAGTTCGTGAATGTCTTCGGACTGGTTGGCTATCAGCCCCATTTCG
>DATFDX010000014.1:0-3947 GCA_035251875.1 Nitrososphaera sp.
GAGAAATGGATGGACGGCATAATCCACGAAGCCATGAAGTTCGAGGGGCACATGGGGGTGAACATAATCCGCCCGCCTGATCAGTCCAATCCAGAATACGTCGTTATCTTCCGCTTCAACACATACGAAAACCTGGCAAAATGGGAAAAGTCGGAGATAAGGAAAGAATGGCTCGGTAAAAGTAAAGAAGTGGCGGAAGGCGAGCCCACGGTGGAGAAGCAGACCGGCCTTGAATTCTGGTTCACTCCGCGCTCTGGCATCGATGGCGATAAGGCACCTGCAGCCGTGCCACCGCCGCGCTACAAGATGGCAATTGTCATAACAGGCATCATCTTTGTCCTGGTATCCATTCTGCTTCCGCAGATAAGACAGCTGACAATAGGCCTTCCAGTCCTGCTAAGCACGCTTGTAGGCGTCGTCATGATGGTCCTGCTCATGACCTACGTGATAATGCCGTCTGTTACAAGGTTATTGAGGCCTTGGCTGGCCAAGAAAAGACTATTCTAAGTCCACCCCTATAGATCAGTGAAACAAAATGATGGCACCCGTTAATGGAACCAACCTTTACTATGCCGACACCGGCAAGGAAGAATCGCCGCCAATTGTTCTCATACATGGATTTCCGTTCAGTTCCGAGATGTGGAAGGGGCAGGTGCAAATACTGCAAGAAAAAGATCTGCGCATTATAACGTATGATCTCAGAGGCCACGGCCGGAGCGACGTCGGTGACGGGCAGTATGCAATCGAGCTGTTTGTTGACGATCTGATAGCGCTGCTCGATTACCTGAAAATAACAAAAACGATACTCTGCGGTTTTTCAATGGGCGGCTACATCGCCCTGCGGGCAATTGAAAGAAACCCGGATCGCTTTAATGCGCTGGTTTTGTGCGACACAATGTCAACAGCCGACTCTAATGAGGCAAAGATCAGGCGCGCCAACTCCATAAAGCTGGTAAAGAAGGAGGGAGTCGGGAAATTTGCAGAAGGGTTCTTGAAGGCAGTGTTTGCGCCCAAGACTTTTGACGCCAAGCCCGGCGTTGTCGACGAAATAAGGAAGATCGTCTTGTCAAATTCACCGCTTGGCATCTGCGGGGCGCTGCTTGCCCTGGCGGGAAGAACCGATACCACTGAAGCCCTTGCCAAAATCGGCGTTCCAACGCTTATCATGGTGGGCGAACATGACGCAGTCACGCCCCCGGCTGCGGCAAAGAGCATGCACGATAGGGTCTCGAATTCCAGATTGCATCTCATTGAAAATGCAGGTCACATGAGCAATTTGGAGAATCCCAATATGTTTAACGAGCATTTAGCCAAATTTCTGGATGGAATCGGCTAACCTTTCTGCCCGAGAAAGTCAAGCAGCTCGCGGTTGACCTGATCGGCGTGGGTCCAGTTCAAGCCGTGTGGCCCGCCCTCGATTACCACCAGCCGGCTTCCCTTGACAAGCTCGTGCGTGCGCCTTCCAGTGACGTCGATTGGGAGTATCCGGTCAGAGTCGCCGTGGACGACCAGCGTGGGCACGTCTATGCGCGCAAGATCCTTGCGAAAGTCGGTCAGCCACGCCGAGACGCAGTCTAGAGTGCCCTTTGGCGAGGCACCGGCCGCGACGTTCCAGCTGAACTGGACTGCCTGCTCGCTCACGCGCTTGCCTCCAAGGACGTCGACGTTGTAGAAATTTGCAAAAAAGCCAGTCAGAAACGCAAGGCGGTCTGCTGCTACGCCGGCCTTGATCCCGTCAAAGACGCTGCCGTCCAAGCCGCCAGGGTTGTCGGAAGTCTTTAGCAGGAATGGCGGGATGGCTGCAAGAAACGCCGCCTTTCTTATGCGCTCTGATCCGTGGGTGCCCAGATAGCGGGCCACCTCGCCTCCGCCCATCGAAAAGCCTACCAGAGCGGCATCGCGGAGATCGAGTTTCGTCACGAGCCTGTGCAGGTCTTCGGCGAGAGTGTCATAGTCGTAGCCGGATGTCGGCTTGCTGGAATCGCCGAATCCCCTGCGGTCGTAGGTGATGACCCTGTAACCCGCGGCCAGCAAGGCCGGCACCTGCTTTTCCCAGGATCGCCCGCTCAGCGGCCAGCCGTGAATCAGGATCACCGGCTTGCCGGAGCCGTGGTCTTCGTAGTAGAGATCGATGCTGCCGGAGTTTTCCTGGCCGACATTAACGTATGGCATTGAAACCCTCCTTGCTTGAAATTAAATTGTTACGTTGTAGAACTGACATGTCTTACCATCACGAGTCCAAACCTTAAACTTTCTGATGACGTAGTCGGCTTATGATTAATATACAGATATGTCAGTGCAAGATGTGAGTGCCGGGGTCGCCTAGCCCGGTAGGGCGCAAGCCTGGAATTTGTCAAACCGGCCAGCTTGTGACCCGTGAGGGTCCCGAGGGTTCAAATCCCTCTCCCGGCGCTTTTCTCAAGTATAAAGCAGACGATGTCATAAAAAACTGAAATAAAAAGGGAGAAAAGTCCCTCTAGCCCGCTGGCATAGTTGTGTTTTGCTTTATTGCATCACCCGGATAGAGCACTTCTTCCAATATCCTGACCTTTGAAGCCAGCCTGCCGTCTATTGTGTTTGGATGTGAAACCTGCTGTGTCCAGACGAACAGCGTCATTTCGCCGCTGCTGTCTGCAGTGGTGTTGTCCGCGCTCGCAGTTGCACTGCCGCTTGCACTGGCCGTTGCTGTCTCTGCCGCTGATGCATTTTGGGTTCCGCTAAAGTTGTATGTCGACACGGCGTTAAAGCCCAAATTGTTCAAGTGGCCCTCGAATGCGGACTTGGCACTCGACGGAGCAACAAAGAGGCCCACAGCTGATCTGGATGCGTTCGTAATCGGGTCGTCTGTGGTGGAAGCATTCTCAACCACGCTCACCGTCGCGCTGATCTGCGTTGCCCTGTCAGTGAATGTGTACTCTCCAGTCTCATTGAGCGGGAACGCGGTCGAATTCTGGTAAGGCACGGCCTGCGTTGCCGACTGGTTTTCTCCGGCACCCGACATTGTTATCGTGTGGGTTGCATTGACGTCTGCATTGAGCACGACCACATTTGTTCCGACGGCTACCGTCGCGTTGGAAGGCAGAAATCCTTCCCACGCCGAACTTTCCGTTCCCGCGTTGTCCGGGATCGTTATTACAAGCGTCTTAACGTCAGAGTCGGCGGTTATGCTGCCTGTCTCGTAGATGTGCTGGGCATCAAGCTGGCTGCCGTTGGTGGATGCTGTGGTTGCGGCATTTGACTGGGATGCCGCATTTGGCTGTGTCTGCGCTGGTTGCTGGAATTCCTGTGCGCCTGCGTTGCTGCTGGCCGTCACTGCCACGACCAGCATGGCCGCTAGTGCATAGGCCGCAACCATTTTTGTCATTTGAAAGATCATCTACCGGCGCACGTCATGATTTTTTAAAAAGGCTTTAGAGTCTGGCTCTGTCATCGCGAGTCAGATAAAACCAGGTAATTTTTTACTGAATCAATGCTTCAAGCCAGAACTCTTCCGTGCTTCCACAAAAGGCCGGATATCGCGCCAAGCGCAAACCAGAACGCGGTCATGGACAGCGAAACGGCAGACCTCCACGCGTTGAGGACGGGCTGCGGCAGGAACTGATCATCCTCGCTCTGGTAGTCCGGGAATGCAAAGAACGCCCCGGCGATCACTGCCAGGTAGAGCGCGGCGGCCCCAAACATCTTGTCCTTCTTCTTTACCTTGCGAAAGCCAAAGGCGATGCCAAGCGCGGCCAGCCCAGACACCGCGGTATACCCGGCAAGAAGCAGCTGGTAGGCGACGGCCACTTCGGGGTCAAACATCGCCTCCGGGCTCGGCGGATATTTCACTGCCGGAATTACATAGAGCGCAAACCACGCAATGCCTGCTATCAGGACGGCCGCCTTGAGCGGGTCCATCCTGATCCTGCCGACTACAAATGCGCCGCCTGCCAGCGCGCCGGCCGCAA
>DATFDX010000015.1:0-4702 GCA_035251875.1 Nitrososphaera sp.
TAGAAATCGGACTTCATGCGCATCATTATCGGCTGGCACTCGGGGTCGCCCATCCTCGCGTTGAACTCGAGCACTCGGGGTCTGCTGTTTTCATCAACCATTATGCCGGCGTACAGGAAACCCTTGAACGGCGTCCCGCGCTTTTTCATCGTGCTTATGATAGGTTCCATCACATGCTTCACTATCTTTTCGTGGAGGTCGCCGTCGACCACCGGCGCCGGGGAATAGGCGCCCATGCCGCCGGTGTTGGGGCCCTTGTCGCCGTCAAATATCCGCTTGTGGTCCTGGCTCGAAGCAAGCGGCATTATCGTCTTGCCGTCGCAGAGTGCAATAAACGACGCCTCCTCGCCCGTCAGCCGCTCTTCGACGACTATTTTGTTGCCCGCGGCCCCGAATTCCTTTTTCGTCATCATGCTGTCAATGGCTGCAATCGCTTGGGCAGCGTCGTCGCACACTACTACTCCCTTGCCGGCCGCAAGGCCGTCGGCCTTCACCACCAGCGGCTTGTCCTGTTTAGAGACATAGTCTTTGGCATTTTTCGGGTCGGTGAAAATAGCAAAATCCGCTGTGGGTATGCCGGCATCGCGCATGAACTCTTTGGCAAACGCCTTGCTGGCTTCGAGCATGGCCGCGTTCTTTGAAGGGCCAAAGACGCGCAGGCCCTCTTTCTCAAACGCGTCGACGATGCCAATCGACAGCGGCTCCTCCGGCCCGATTATTGTAAATAGCCCCTTCTTCTTGGCAAACGCCGCAAGCCCGCCGACGTCGTTCTGCCTGCTGTCGATGTTTTCGGACGTGCCGCCGTTCCCAGGCGCAAAATAGATCTTGCCCGCGTGTCCGCTCTGCCTGATCTTCCAGCCTAGGGCGTGCTCCCTGCCGCCCGAGCCCACGATAAGGACGTCCACAGCGCTGTAAAAAGCGGCCGGATAATAAATCGTTGCGTACTACAAATGATTGCAGCAGATTCATCCTGCTTAATATCGGATTTGTCGTCAGTCTGGCTATGGCAGGACAGGCTAACTTCGATGCAAGGCGATCTGGCGGCTGGAGGATCGAAGCGATGCTGCGGCTGGGCACCGGGATAGGCGCGGTCGTGTAGCGGCCGGAAGCGCAAGCATAAGAAACAGTTCGATCAAGCTTCTTCTACTTTTTTCGCGTCCCCTTTTAAGCGATATGCGTGTCTAGCTCCCATGGTCTCAGAGGCTGATAACGGGCGCGCCCGGAGAGGCCTGGCGTCTGCAAGCGAGGAAACCAGGCAAAGGGTCGCAAAAAAGGGCGGCATCGCGCCGCACCAGAAGAGGGGGCTTGCGGCGGCAAACCCGGAAACAAGGAACAGGGTGGCCAAGGCCGGAGGCGAGGCCCGGGCTCTGGACAGGGAAGGGCTATCGGAGGCCGGAAGGCGCGGGGGCGAAGTGGTCAAGGAGCGCTACGGCTCTGAATTTTACCGCGAAATAGGCGAGAAGGGCGGAGGCGCGGTGAAGGAGCGCTACGGCACAGAATTTTACAGCGAGATCGGCAAGCGCGGAGGCGAGACCGTGAAACAGGAGCGCGGGCCGGAATACTATTCTACTATTGGACGGAAGGGAGGCGAAGCCCGGACCCTGGCCGAAAAGCCTGAGGAAGTAAAGACCGACACCACCGGCGTGTCAACTGCGGCCTAGCAGGTCCGCGCTGTCTTCTGCAATCGCCTGCAAGTACTTTATGTATTCGTTATCCGCGAACTCTACCGTCGCGTAGTCCTCCTGCATCGCCTTTCTGATGCTCTTGAGGTGGTAGCATTCGTCGCCGCCTGACAGGGTGGTAAAGTAAAAGTCCTTGCAGGAGCAAAAGCCAAGATCAGGGTCGGCCCAGTACTCGTTGTCCCTGCCCACCACGATCCACAGCTTTTTTCCGCTGGGCAAAAAGAGCATCTGCTTGACACTGCCGGACTGGACCGCGTCGTCGACTCTAGACACTGATTTATTTGCCTGCACAGAGTATAAAAAGCGTGAAGATACGGCCGCTCCACCCGCATGCGGCATTGCTGCTCGAAGACGACCGCAGGTACGTGGCCGTGTCGGACCTGCACATCGGATTGGAAGCCGAGCTTTTGGCAAAGGGGGTGGCGATGCCTAGCATTATGTCGGGCATGGCTGATGAGCTGCTGGCACTGGTGGAGAAAGAGCGAGCCGACGGCATTGTATTGCTGGGTGACATCAAACACACAGTGGGATCGATCAGCAAGCAGGAATGGGACGACATTCCCGCGTTTTTGAAGCGACTGGCGGCAAAGGCAGAGGTCTACTTGGTGCCGGGCAACCACGACAGTAACATCAGGCACCTTGTGCCTTCTAGCGTCAACGTCATAAGCGCTAAGGGGATGACTCTTGGCGTCACGCTCCTCGTGCACGGCCACTCGATGCCCTCGGACGTTCGGTCTAACGTGAGCCGGATAGTGATGGGGCACGTGCACCCGGTCTTTGCAAAAAAGGGGAGCGTGATAAACGGCGAGCGGGTCTGGATATACATGCAGGCGAAAAAGTCGGCGCTCTTTTCAGAGCAGGGTGCGATCGAGGTCGTGGTGGTGCCAAGCTTTAATGCTCATTTGTATGCGACCGGGGAAAAGTGGCACCACAAGTCCATTTCTCCGATTATTACCAGAGTCATGGAGGCCGGCGTGGACAGGTGTGTCGTCGCGACGCTGGATGGAGCGATTGTCGGCGATGCCGCTGTTCTGCCGAACATACTTTAGGGGAACTTGCGCTGTTCTGCCAATTCCTGTGGAGATAGTTCTTTTATGCTGCGTTTTCGATAGGCAAATATTCGATTATTGTCGAGATCTATTGCGGGGCGGGCCTGTGTAGATAAATGAACCACGTTGCTGTCCCTCGTGCACACCACAGGGCAGCCTGCTCGCTCCGCGTCAATAAATAAAAAGGCACTGCCAAGTTGTCGGTTGTCCTAGAGTCATTGTCAAGCATCAACAACCAAAGACTTGAGAGAAAAGTCAGATCTATGCCGCCGAGCTCGCATCAGGCTTTGGTGCGCCCTTGCCAAAATACGCTTTGACATGGGGTCTGTATAGGTAGTAGAGGACAACGACACTGATGATAATGCTCACAATTCCACCGAAATTGCCGGAGGCGAGAGAGATTGCATTAGATACTATGCTGATTATTGATAGAATAATAGTGAGAGTCCAAGCCCAAGCTAACCCTTTCACGAGTCCATAAGCCACTATGAAAGAAACAATTCCTAGAGCAATGATGAATGCCCCTACTGCAATTGCCCCTCCTCCAAGAAATCCCAGAGGCACGCCAGAAAGGTCAGAGCCTTCCAAGGCAGATGGTGGCAGCGAAGGAATGAACGTGCCTGCAGCAATAAGGACAAGCCCTCCAATCAGCATGACAATTCCTCCAATGATATTTAGAATTGCAATGATGGTAACGCCAGTAGGACGAGACTTTGGTGTAGGCTGCATGATTAACTATGTAAAGCGCCAGTTGGATATTTAACTGATCTGCAGCCAGTCAGGATATCACATCCATGTATCAGGTCTGGCTTCCAGCAATTGGTTACTTGTTGCGACCTAGTAGTGCCAATACAAAGAACATGAGATATCTGTCATCGCGGAATGGGTCGCTGTTTTGGACATTCCGCGCTATGTACAACTTGGCCATAAGGACGGCTGTTCCCCAAGTGATAGCATTGATAATAGCTCCCGGCCAGAAGCCGACATAGTAAATTGCAATAGCACCGGTAATAATTGAAGCCAAGATTATGGGGATTTGACGAATCAAGATATTGCGAAGGATACGATTCAATTATGGTGTCCGGGATTATCTACGACAAATGAATATTTAACGAGTCTTTTAGCAATTTGTGCGACAAGCAAGTTTTCTGTCAAGTCTTTGCTGATGCTTGACAGTGCCAATAAAAAAGATAGGAAGAGTCGTTGACTCTACTATTCTGTCTCTAGGCCCTCGTCTTCTTCATCTTCTACGTCAATGTCGCCTGCTTCGTCTTCGTCTTCTACTTCTACCTCGCCTTCAGCTTCTACTTCTGCAGTCTCTGTTCCAGACGCTCCGCTCAGGATGTCGCGCGCTGCCTGAAGGTGGCCAAGTGCGGTGACGGACTTGCCTTCGCGTATCGCGCTGCAGGCGTTTTCAATCAGCTGGTCCAGCGACGCAACCTGGGTGTCGTTCAGACCTGCGGTCATTGTCTCATCGCTCAGTTCTTCGGCAGTCATTGTCAACGTGCTGTTCAATGACACGGTGCCGTCATCTACGGTGATGACCGATGAGCATTGGGAGTTGGGCTCTGTGCTTGCGGTAAAGGTTTCCTCTTCCTCGGTTGCTGCAGTGTCTGTTTCGTTGGCTGTTGTGTCTGTCATGTTTGAAGACGCCGTGTCTGTGGCGTTTGTCTCGTCAAACATGGTCATGTTGCCTGTGTTGTTCTGCCCATACGCAACTATTCCTGTTGCCGCCAGAGCCGCGACCAGCACTGCTGATACGGCTATAGCTAGGAATTTGAAGGCAGGCTTTTTGTCTTCGTTTGGCATGGAAAATGAAGACACTCTATGCGTATTAAATGGAAATGCGGAAAGCTCCTTCTCATTGTCTTGTACGAGTCGATTAGATCCCGGAGATTGATACTAGTACTAGAGTCGTACTAAACCCTTTCATTTCAGACGCGTGTGCGCTCCAACTGATCCAACAAGTTA
>DATFDX010000016.1:0-9174 GCA_035251875.1 Nitrososphaera sp.
CGCTACATAGTGTTATATAGTGGTATAAGAATTTATGACATAGTTTGGAAAAGCGCCTGGTTTCAGAAAAGGACGGGCAGGCATCTTCGAAAAAAATAGTAATGTTCCGCGACGTCAGGCTGATGCGCGTTCTGTCAAACCCCGTGGCGTGGCGGATAATGCAGCTATTGTCCAAGGGGCCGATGTACCCCGCGCAGGTCGCAAAAGAACTGAAAATTTACGAGCAGAGCGCCTACTATTACATTCGCAAGCTGGTAGGCATCGGGGCCGTTGAAGAAGTTGGCAAGAACTTTGTCAGGGGAGGCACGGCCCGGCTTTACCATGCGGCAAGTCCGTCGTTTGGGATCGAGATGGACTGGGGCGAAACAAAATTCGGGTCGATGTCTATGGGCGGCCGGCACCCGGGCGCTTCCAAGTTCTTTGAAAACTTTGTAGTGGGCAAGGAGTTCAAGGGGCTGTTGGTAGTGGGCGCGCCAGACCCGCACGGCCCGTACAAGTCGTCTGCAAGGGATGGGCACTATGCCGTGCACCTTGCCTTCTTTCTGGGCCACGTCACCGGCGCGGTCCCTTCGGAATTTGTAGTGAAACTGGACGTCGACGCCAAGGCAGAAAAGATGCTGATCGGCAACAACCTGATATCGATCGGGGGGCCGGGCACAAACATCGTCACCGCGGAATTCAACCGCTACCTGCCTATCAGGTTTGACGAGAAGAACTTTTGGTCAGGCCTCGTCGACGGGTCCGGCAACCGCTACGGCCTTGACAACCACGGCCTCATTGCAAAGATAAAGAACCCTTACGACAGCAACTCGAGCGTCGTTGTGGTCGCCGGCGTGCGGTCAGCCGGAACGAAATCTGCAGTAATTGCGCTTACAAACTATAGCGAAGAAGTGCTGAAAAAGTACGGCGGCGAAGACGAATGGGCGCTGGTGGTCCAGGGATTCGACATGAACTCTGACGGCAAGATAGACCATGTAGACATTGTCAGCGGTTTATGACGCCGGCTGGGCCGCAGCTGGTGCCATTTCGATGTGGAGCAGGATCTGCGGCTCCTCTTCTGCCCTCACCAGGTAGCTTGGTATGTTGACCTTGCGGTTGCCTATCGAGACGTGCCCGTGGCTCACCGCCTGCCTTGCCTGGTAGGGCGACTTTGTGCCGGACTTTTTCATGACTATTGTCTGCAGGCGACGCTCCAGCAGGTCTTCGACCTTCAGGTTCAAAATTTCATCAAGGCCTGCGCCTTCCTTTGCAAGGCCCAGCCTGTTCAAAAAGTTCAGCAGCCTCTTTTCCTTCTCTGCCCTTGCCTCGGTGGACAACGCCAAAAGCGCCCGGGCCTGGTTCCTGATCCTTGCGACCTCAGTCTGCGCCTTCCACAGTTCGCGCTTGTTCCTGAGGCCGTAGGAACCCATGATGTAGAGTTCGGCATTGAGCTGATCTGTGGTCCAGATCATCCTTGGCCTGTGGTATAGTTTCTTTGCCTTACGAGGATCTCCCATCTATACCACCTATTTCTTTGCGGGCTCCTTCGCCGCAGGCTTGGAGCCAGCCGCTGGAGCTGCGCCTCCTGCCGGCTTTGCTGCACCCGCTGCCGGGGCCGCGCCAGCCGCAGGCTTGGCGCCTTCCTTGCCGGCTGCCGCCGGTGCTGCCGCGCCAGCCGCCGGAGCCGCTGCGCCTGGTGCTCCCGGCGCTCCTGCTACTTGCCCTGGCCTCAGTGCGACTTTCTTTACTCCGACTGCGCCGCCTTTCCTGCCGGTCGTTCTGGTGCGCTGGCCCCTGACCCTTAGACCGAACATGTGCCGGTAGCCGCGCCAGCTCATCACGAGCTTTTCGCGCTCGACGTCGTTAGTAGCTGCGAAATCAAGATCAGAAGTTATCATGTGCTGGTTCGATCCGGTGTCCATGTTCTTCCTCCTGTTAAGGTACCACTGCGGGACTCCTGCCTTGTCGGGGTTGGCGATCGCGCCTTCGATCTCGCGGAGTTCGCTTTCTGTCAAAAACCCCACACGCTTGTCTGGGTTGATGTTGAGCGTCTGGGTCAAAACCTGAGCAAAATTGTAACCTATGCCTTTTATTTCACTGACTGCAACAATGACTTTCTTGCTGCCGTCAATGTCCTTGCCGGCTATTCTGAGGATGTACTTGTACTCGGATGCGGACAAATTCATTAATCACGAAACAAAATCGGCAATAAAAACCATGCTGGATGACGCAATTAGAAAAGCTGGAATATTTACAACAAAGGTGCCTGCGCCAGCGCCTGCAATACCCAATATTGAGCTGTCTGGCCGATTTTGTCAAAATTTTTGATTGTATGGTGCGGTTTGCTTCATGTAAAGCATTATAAGCTGATTGCCGGCAGAGATACTCGAAGAATGACGACGACGAAGAAGCAGGCCGGCGTCCAGAAACTGATGGCGACCAAGACCACAGAGGAGCTGGCCTATGAAGAGTACCAGAGACAGCTGGAACTAGCAATCGAGAACCACTGATTTCTAGAAACTTTAAATTTGTGAGAAGACCGCGAACCCCTATCTCGATATGAGCGCGAAAATAGAGGAATTGGTTCACCGCTCTTATGGTTCAAAGCCAAAATATACCGAAGTCATGCCCGGCGTACCAGAAGACTACAGGCAGGTAAAGACGCTCGGCGACCTGCTCAAGATAAGCTACAAGCACGTCACGGTCGAAGAGCAGATGCGCGGCAACCTAATTGCCAAGCTGAAAAAGGGCGAGCACCCGTACCCCGGCATAATCGGCTATGACGACGACGTCATCCCGGCTGTCAACAGGGCTATTTTGTCGGGCCACGACATCTTGCTGGTGGGCCAGATAGGGCAGGCAAAGACCAAGATCGCGGAAGCCATAGCAAGGAACTTCCTGTCGCTCATCCCGGTGGTGAGGGGGACTATTACAAACGACATACCCACCTCGATCCCTGAAGATCAGCTGACGGCGCTCCTGTCAGACTCTGAAGTGGTACGCACGCAGCCCGAGTTCACGGTGTCGCCGGAATGCGAAGAAATCATCAAGGCAAACAAGCTGGAGACAAAGATCGACTGGGTGAGCGGCGCGGACAGGTACAAGTACATCCTGTCGACTCCGGACATTTCAGTCAAGGATCTGGTCGGCCAGATAGACGCGATCAAGATCGCCAAAAAGGGAGTCGAGCTTTACAACATGGAGTCGTATTCCGCAGGGCAATTATTGCAGGCAAGGCACGGCATCCTCTGCATCGACGAGCTACCAGTGCTCGACCCGCGCAAACAGGTGTCGCTCCTGAGCGTCCTTCAGGAGGGCAAGTTCACGACAGGCGCGTACCCTGCGGTGTTCAAGCCTGACGTCAAGATAATCGCGACTGCAAACCCCATAGACTACACCCACTCGGGCAAGATAATCGAGCCATTATTTGACCGGCTGCGGAGCCACGTCGACACCCACTACCCAAAGACCGTGGAGGACGAGATGCTCATAATCGTGCAGGAATCCCGGATAGCAGACGCCAAGAACGTCATGCTCCCTGTCTTTATGGTAAGGACGATAGCCAAGATAACGCAGATGACCCGGGCGCATCACGACGTCAACCACGACAAGGGCGTGAGCGTCAGGATGGCGGTGCACTCGATGGAGATGATGGTGGGAGAGGCGGAGCGCACCCGCTCCATCACATACGGCGTCAAGGCGATCCCGCGCTTTTGCGACATACACTGCATCCACCAGTCGAGCAAGTTCGAGCTTGCAGAAATGGAGGACACGCGGGAGAACAGGAGGAACATACTCGACTCGATTATTGAAAATGCACTCAAGGAAGTGGCGCTTGAACACATACAAAAGCTGTCGCCCGAGCAGCTGACAAAGGTAAAGAACGACTTTGCAAAGAATAAGGCGTTTCAGGTTTCGCAGACGCTGGTAGGCGGCGGCAAGAGCCCCGACTATGAATCGCAATTAAGCAAATTCCCCGGGCTAAAGGCGGCGGTCAGCGAAACGATTGCAAACGTAAAGGACGACCAAAAGCAGCTGGTAGAGCGGGCAAAGCAGCTGGGCATCAGGATCGACAGCATTTCGCTGAGCCCCGACCTGAACGGCGAGTTCACCGCTTCAGTCGCCGAGGTCATACTCGAAGGATTGCGGCACACCCAGCCCCCGCTCCTGGACAGAAAGGACAACAGCTATGGACTCCCACAGTAGCGCGCCCGGCAGCAAGAAATTTGTGTATTTTCCAATGGACAAGGAGGGCCAGGAGCAACAGCAGGAGAGCCAGGGCAGCCGGGAGCTGCCCCGCGACGTGCTGGACAAGCTGCTAAAAGCCCTCGGGCGCGAGGCGCTGAGGGAAAAGACGCCCAGCCTGCAGGAGCTCGAGCAGGCGCTGCAGGGAGTCATGTCGCAGGAGGGGCAGCAGGAACAGGAAAGCAGGCAGCAGGCCGGCGCCCAGTCAGGATCAAAGGGCGACACCGGCGACGACTCGGGCATGCCGCTTGTCAGGCAGCTGATGAACAAGGGCTACCTGAAGGACTCGCCCAAGTGGCTCAGCTCCAAGGGCTTTAACACGATAGGGACAAGGATACTGAGCGACGTGATGAAGGCGCTCAAGGCCGGCGAGTACGGCATGCACGAAACCAAGGATCTCGGCAGCGGCTCGCTCGTGCTAGACACCAGCAAAAAGTACGAGCCGGGCGGCGACATCCGACTACTCAACGTCCCCAAGTCGCTCCTAAACACGATCCAGCGCATGTCAAAGGACGGGGCGGAGCTAAAGCTGCCGCTGCAGATAGACGTCGAAGACTTTGAAGAGTATGAAACCATGCAGGATGTCCGCGTCGCGGTGGTCTACTGCATAGACCTGAGCTCGACGATGCGCTACTCTTCTATGTACGGCGACATGAGCAGGATAGAGGCTGCAAAGAGGGCGCTCTGGAGCATGTATCTTTTGAATCGCAAGTTCTTCCCGTCTGACTCGGTCTACGTCGTGGGCTTTGGCGCGCTCGCGTCAAAGGTAGCGCCAAACGACATTCCGTATTTGAAGACGTTTGAGCCCGGCTCTGACTTTCTCCACTACACAAACTACCAGGCGGCGTTCCGGCTGGCAAGCAAGATCCTGCAAAAGGACGGCGCGCTCAACAAGCGCATAGTTCTTGTTACGGACGGCCACCCCAGCGCCTGCTTTATCGACGACAAGAGCGAGCAGGACAACATCCTCTCGCAAAGGCCGTACTCCCACTTCTACACGCCGGACCGCCAGACGCTTGACACGGTAAAGCAGGAGAACAGCATGAGCCTCGACGTAGCTTCGGGCGAGCTTGTCTACCTTTGCTACCGCTACCGGCAGGTCGACCAGTACATAGGCGAGCGCACCATGGTGGAAGCGAAAAAGGTGCATTCGCAGAACATCGACATCGACACGATAATGATAAGCGAAGAGGACTCGCTACTGGGCTACGTCAACGAAATGGAAAAATACGTGAAGGGGAGGTCGTACTACATCAACCCGGCAGATATTGACAAAGTATTGCTTACAGATTACCTGAACAACAAGAAGCAGCAGACAATAAGGGCACATTCCCAGTGGTAGAACAAACATGGAGAAGCTTAATATACAGACGGGAAAGTTGCTTTGCATAAGCAAAGCATGCTGATTATCTTTGACGTAGAGGGCGTTCTGCTCAACGCCGAGTACCTTCCAGTTCTGGCACAGGTGATGGGACCTGCAAAAGAGAAAGAGATCTGGGACATCACCAACGCCGGCATCAGGGGCGAGATCAACTGGGAAGAGGGGCTCAGGCGACGCGTCCAGGCGCTGAGGGGAATCAAATACGAAGATGCCAAGAAGCTTGCTGAAGGCCTGCCGCTCATGCCCGGCGCAAAAGAGCTGTGCGCCGCGCTGAAAAAGGCGGGGTGGAAAATGATCGCAGTCTCTGGCGGGTTTACGATAATCACGGACAGGCTAAAGGCCGATCTCGGAATCGAAAAGATATTCTCCAACGAACTGGTGTTCAAGGACGGCAAGCTGGACAATGTAGTAATGCACGTCACGTCCGACAAGGCCGCCGCGGTAAGGGACACGATAAAGGAATGGGGCATCAGGAAGGAGGACATTGTCGTCGTGGTGGACGGGGCCAACGACCTGAAGCTGTTTGCCATCGCCGGGTTCACGGTAGGGTTCTGCCCTGTCGACGTGGTGAGAGAGAAGGCCGACGAAACGATCGACAAGCGCGACCTGAGTCTGCTCTTGCACCTGTTAAAAAAAAATTACGGTGAAGCCGTGTTGATAAACGCGGCGAGCAAAAGACAGTAACCGACCCGTTTTTAACTCCCCCTCCTTCAATAACTGCCGTTGATACAGATAATCCCTGTCAGGATTTCTGCCGGCGTCAGGCCGCACGACGAGCTTGACGTCATTGTCCTTGAAGCGGCGGGGCAGGAAATCCAGGACGGGGATGTGCTCGCAGTCGCGCACAAGATAGTATCAAAGGCAGAAGGGCGCATTGTCAGCCTTGCCGACGTCGAACCTTCGGCAAAAGCGATGAAGATGGCAAAAGAGCACGGCAAGGACCCGCGCATAATGGAGCTGATACTGAAGGAATCCGTGCAGATCCTGCGCGCCAAGAATGGCATCATTGTGTCGGAAACAAGGCAGGGCCTTGTGTGCGCCAACGCCGGAGTCGACCAGAGCAACGTGGAAGGTGATTCTGCGGTGCTGCTACCGGTCGACCCAGACAGGTCTGCGAGCAGGCTCAGGGACGCGGTAAAGAAAAAGGCCGGAAAAGAAATTGCAGTCGTCATTACGGACACTTTTGGCAGGCCGTTCAGGGAGGGCCAGGCGAACGTCGCGATTGGAGTGGCCGGCATCAGCCCGATCAAAAGCTACATCGGGTCGCGGGACATGTACGGAAGAAAGCTGAGGGTGAGCGAGATCGCAGTTGCAGACGAGATCGCGTCGGCGGCCGAGCTTGTCATGGGCAAGGCCCAGGGCGTGCCAATAGCAATAATACGCGGATACAAGTTTGAAAAAGCGGCAAAATCCTCTGCCAAGTCGCTGCAGAGATCGAGAGAGCGGGACCTTTTCCGGCAGTAACTGTAACATTTAATATTGCGATCCTACAATTTTACCCGTCCGCAAAACATGAGTGCCTCACCCACAAAGGCAATTGACGTAAGGGGGCTTTACTGCCCGGAACCCGTATTCCGCACTAAAATGGAAATCGAGCGGCTTAAGATAGGCGACACTCTCAAGGTGGTCGCGGACGACCCCGAGTCCGAGGAGGACATTTCAAGATGGGTCAACCGCAACGGACACCAGCTCTTGTCGCTTAACAAGTCTGACAAGGATCTAGAATTCGTAATAAAGAAGGCGAAATAAAATGACAGCAGTTGCAAGGCCTGACGTTGTTGAGCGGATTGGGCAGACGCCACTGGTGGAACTGAAATCGTTTTCAAGCAAGAATGTAAAGTTTTTCGCAAAATTAGAATGGCACAACCCGTTTGGCTCTGTCAAGGACAGGGCCGCTTACTGGATGATAAAGGACGCTGAAAAGCGCGGCATACTGAAAAAGGACAAGAGCATCATAATCGAGCCCACGTCGGGCAACACCGGCATCGCGCTGGCCGGCATCGCGTCGGCGCTTGGCTACAAGGTGGAGATTGTGATCCCGGAGAAGGTGAGCGATGAAACAAAGGAGATCCTGCGCCACCTGGGGGCGACTTTGCACGAAACGTCCGACGACCTATGCCCGCGCGTAGGCGCCGGCACCGACCAGAGCATCGCGCTTGCAAAGGCAATCTCAAAGCCGCGCCCTGACATTTACTACATGCCAAACCAGTACGAGAACGACGCCAACTTTCTTGCCCACTATGAAAGCACCGGCCCGGAGATCTGGAAGCAGACAAACGGCGCGGTGACGCACTTTTTGACGGGCTGCGGAACCGGGGGCACGATAACCGGCACCGCGACGTACCTGAAGGAAAAGAACAAGGGAGTCCACGTCATTGCAGTGCAGGCGCAAAAGAACCACCTCCTTCAGGGGCTGCGCAACTTTGAAGAGTCGTCCATGCCGGACCTGTTCAAGCGCCGCGAAAAAGTGGTCGATGAATGGATGACTGCCACAAACAAGGACTCGTTTGACGCCGTAAGGCAGCTGGTGGAAAAGGAGGGCATGCTGGTCGGCCCGTCGTCCGGCTCGGTCATGGCGTCCATGCTAAAGGCCGGGCAGAACCTCGACCGCGGAGTCGTTGTCGGCATATTTGCTGACGATGGCAGGAAGTTTCGGAGCCTCTACACCAAGGAAAACATCATGAGCGAGCAGGAATACGATCGGGCCCTGAAGAACGCCAAGAACATGTCAAAGCTTGCCTACAGCCTTGGCTAATCTCAAACCAGTTTTTGATAGCGTTTAGCGTGCAGGATGTTAGTGCTTCTTTCCGATGTGTATGGCCAGCAGGATTTTTTCCTTGAATTCTGACTTGCAGACAGGGCACAGGTACAGCTCTGCCCCGCTTGCATTTTGTTGACGCACCGGGTGCGCCTCTTTTTTGAACAATTGCTTGTTGTCCAATCTTGACAGACCGGTCTTATTAGCCTTCAGGAGAAAGGGACAAGAACAAAATAATAGTAATAGCTCCCAGTGCGTCTGACGGGGAGCTGCTTAAATCGACCTTTTCCTGCGAGCGGGCGCGCGGCCTTTACTTCCGGCCTTGACCTTTGATCTGCCAGCTGATCTCTTTTTGGCCATCGCCCTTTTTCCCGCATTTATATTATTAAAAAGTACACACTGGCGCGGATGCAATTCAGTGCTTGCTGTCCTGCTTTTCTATTCGTACACCGGCGTCCCGTCAGACTTGAACTTCTTTATTCGCTTTCCCTGGCTGCCAGAGCTGCTGGAAGAAGTAGAGTGCGATTCTGCCCCGCTATCTTCTCCTCCACCCCGGCGCTTGCGCGCTCCTCTTGCCCCAAAGACGACCGCCACAAGGAAGGCGAATATCCCGGCCGTTACGCCAAACATCAACATCGCATCGGCCATGAGGGAGGCTACTCGCTGTCGAAGATAAAGTTATCGCATTGGCACTTGGGCTGACTAATATATTGTTGAGTGCTGCAACATAACTAGTGGACAAAGAGCGCGCGATCACGATCGCAATCCTGATCGGGCTTTTTGGCGGCCTTGTAGGGGCCCTATTGCAAGC
>DATFDX010000017.1:0-2280 GCA_035251875.1 Nitrososphaera sp.
ACCAAAAGACCCCGAAATGCTCGTACTCGCCTTGCATGCACTTGATGTCCCAGTGGTTGGCCTTCTCGGCCGGGTAGCCCGAGTTCAAAACGTCGGTGATGCCAAGACGCCAGTACCTTACGCGCATATCTACGACTGGTAATTTAGAGCGCTATAATAACGTCTCGAAGTGCCTCCACTGTCATTTTTTCTCTGCAACTACACCTACTTTTATAGTAGAATCTTCTAGTATTGCCTGTTGCACCTGGCAAGCAAAATATGCGAGTCGATAGCGGGAGTGGACGATAACATACTGATAACCGCGCTCCTTGAGGACTCGTCTGCGCTTTCCTGGTACTCTAGGCCAAAGACGCCTGTCCCAAACAAAGAGCGGCAGGAGACCATGGCAATCCAGGCGCAGCTGGTGACCTCGATCGTGAGGAACAACGAAGACTACCTTGGCATGGTGGGCTTTACGATGATACGGCAGGAAATGGCAGACGTATTCCTGTTCCCCGTCCACGGCAGAACGAGGCGGGTGTTCTGCGTGGTGGTTGCAAGGCCCTATGACCTTGACAGCCTTGTGGCCAAGATTACCCGCTTTCTGGCAAGAGATTGAGCGAAAAAATAAAAGCCCATGGTTTTCTGTAGTCTTGCATGGCAAATTATGACAGGATCAAGCTGTTTGAAGAAATGGAAAAGCACTTTGAGGACAAGAACGAGCAGTACTTCAAGGACCTGCTCAACCATCACGATACTGTTGTTCGCACCCGCGCGGTCTGCATCCTTGCAGACATTGCCGGCGAAAATGCCATCAAGCCCATAGGCAAGGTGCTAAAGAGCGACGACAACGCCCTAGTAAGGCACGAAGCGGCGTTTTCGCTCGGCCAGCTCGGCTACACAGGCGGAATAGCGGCCCTGGCAGACGCGGTCAGGTCCGACCCGAGCCTGTTTGTGCGCCACGAAGCTGCGGTGGCGCTCGGAGTCATTGGCTCGGAAGACGCAAGGAAGACACTTGACGCCGCGCTAGAGGACGAAAGCGAGGAAGTCAGGGAATCTGCTGTTGTGGCCCTCGCAAACCTGGACTACATAAAGTCCACGAGCAGCAGCAGCCGGTTCACAAAGATGACCGGAGGATAGAATAATAAGGCGACTGGATCATCGTGATTGCGTTGTCTGACAGCGCGTGGCTGCAAAACATCTCCGGAAGCTGGCGGGACGTCAAGTGCCCGTGCGGCAGCACCTTCCATTTCCGGGGCAAGGTGGACGAGCTATTTGCATGGGAGCGCATACACGTGAGGCACATGGCGTCTGACTCTGACAACCACGAAATGCTTTCCTTTTACCCCAAGGATATGGTCATAATTTACCACTCTGCAAGCGGCTACGTCCTCGAGCGGAGGAAGCACAAAAAGGGCGAGATAAGTGAGGTCCACCAGGCGCGCCTTTACGGCCGCGCCAAGCTGGCCGGCGTATGACAGCAATATTCAAAAACCAAGCCGATTATCCCTTATGGTTGCTCTTTAACATCAGGCCTCTCAAAAGCACAGACGAAGTCAGGAACGAGATCAGGAAAATAGTGGCGCGGCAAAAGAAGGGGAGCGCCGACGACCTGACGGCTTTCAGCGGCGAGATCGAGGAGCTGTTGTCGCTGCTGGAGTTCAAGCCGGAATGGAAAAAACTTCCGGTGGTCGCAAGGGCGGCAAGGATCGAAGGGGCGGAGGCTCCGGGCAGGATAACGCCTTACAGCGGAGATATCGTGCTGCCAGATACAAAGCACGACTTGCAACTTGTAGTAAAGATGCTCAACTACCTGCGCGAACAAAAGCAGCTGCAGGCGGTCAAGCAGCCGCTGTTCATCCAGCCGGACGAAATTTCGCTGGCGCGCAAGGAAGGGAAGATAAATTTTGATGGAGGCAAGATAACGTCGCAGGTGACAGTCGTGCTCCAAAAGGGCGCGATAATGTACGTCGGGTTCGTCTTTGGCAGGAACTATGTCATACTGCAGAACTGAACACTACCATCGAACAAGTTCGATAGCTTCTTTTTCCTGCTTCACAGACTCACCTAGAATCTCCACAGGCGTAACTTCCCGGCGTTCCACCGGTAGTAATTGCAAGCCTCTTTGCTTGATATTCAGGCTTGCATTATAATCTCGGTCAATTGTAAGACCACATCTATCACAACGATGAATGCGTACCACTAATGATTTTGGCACTTTATTGCTGCACCTCGAACAGTCAACGGACGTATTGGTCGGTTCAACTTCTACAACCATCTTGACCTTGTAATCAAGCATGG
>DATFDX010000018.1:0-2179 GCA_035251875.1 Nitrososphaera sp.
GCGGCCCACTTTACCGCCTTTGTCCTTGCAAGCTCCTTTACCGCGATTTTATGCCCGTCTTCCAGCACGTACAACACCGTCCTGCTGTTGACGTTGCCAAGGCGCCTTTTGCTTGCCACCGAATATCCTAGGTCATCCAGCCAGTCCTTGCTGTCAATTATGATCCTACCTTCAGGCAACTTCCAGTACGCGCCCTTTGGGGATGCCATGAAATCGGGCATCACGGGCTGCTGCCGGGCGTGACGCCTGATCTTGGACTCGGCCTCCTTGACTGCCAGGTGCCAGATCCTCCTGCCCGCGTAGGTCTGCACAAAATACGAGCTGAATTCCTGCAGCCTCTTTGAGAGCTTTAGGCGGGTCCTGCCTTCTTTTTCAACCAGTACGTGCTTTTCAGATATCCGCAGCAAATTGCCATGCCTGGCAAGCAGGTCCGCGTCCTCTGCCGCAATGTCTTCCAGCGCCCTGCTGTAGCCGTCAAGGGCAAACTCTATGTTGCGCCCGCCTTCGGCGTACGTCCTGTAGTAGCTGTATGCCGCGCTCGGGTACAGCATTGTTCTGCGCTTTATCTTTGAAAATGCCACGTATTCCAGTGGAAAGAGGATTTCGGTGCTCAGAACGTTTGCAAACTCTACGATGTCGCGCACTTCTTCGAGGATTATGCGCCGCTTGTAGACGCGCTCGACGCTTGCAAGAACCTCTGCGCCGGCGACGGGCTTGTAAACATGGAGCAGCCTGCCAGCCACAAACTCGCCGAGAAACGCGCTTTTTGCGTCGCGCTCCAGCGCCCTGCGATCCACTATGAGGGCGGATACTTCCATGCCAGACTCGCGGAGATAGACATACTTTACCAGGTACGGGTAATTTTCCAGCACCACCAGAAGATCGATGTCGCTGTCAGGCCTGGCATAGCCGGCGGCCTTGGAGCCGTACATGCACGCGGCTGCAACGGGTCGGCCCTTTGCAACCCTGACGATGCACTTCTTGATAACTTCGAGCTCTTGCGGCGAAATGCTAGACATAGCCGGTCTTTTTCTTTCTCAGCTTCACGCTTTCAAACTCGGCTATCTTGTCCTTTACCGCCTGATCCACCTGGAGGCTTGCCATCGCTTCGATTGGGATTTTTATCACGTTTGCGTCTATCGGCACTTTTGTCGTCGACAGGCCCCTGTCCATCCACATCTTGATCACCTTGTCTTCAAGTTTCAGGTCCCTGAAGCCCTCGGGGAAGCGGGTGGTGATGTGCTTTATCAGGGTGGGGTCTGACTTGAACACGGCGCGCTCTTCAAGCAGCCGGCCGGCGTCGGCGTACGTCCCCTCAAAAAGCGTGCCTGATACTTCGTCGGATATCACCTTCATCTTGACTATTCTGCTCACCAATTCCAAATAGTGCATGAACTCGTGCGCCAGAATCGCATGGATTGTGCCCTTGAGGCCGTGGGCTATAAGCGGCGCGGTTACCTGCACGACTACTCGGAGCAAGTTGTCCTCGCCCACCACCGGTATCGTCCTTGCAAACAGTATTCCCATCTGTGTAAACTCGACTGCCGACGTCGAAACGACCAAGCTCGGCTCGATGTAATAGTAGGGATACTTTAAGCCGGACGCTTCTTCGACACGCTTGATGCCTTCTGTGACAAGCGGGAACCTTTTGACCACAAGGTCGTAGACTTTTTGCGGGATTTGCCCAGCTTTGTATGCGTCGTGGACCTTGTAGAGCGGGTCAAAGCTGCTCATCTTTTGCTGCTCTCAGAGAGCCCCGGTGAAACAAAAACGTTACTGAAGATCGACTTGCAGTATGTCAAACGCAACGCATTCGCACTTTGCGCCAAGAACTTCTGAAATGTTTGGTTTCATGTACTCTTCGCCGCCTACAAGCTGCTTTATCATTAGGCCGCCGTCCGCGACCATCGTTAGCATGAACTGATTATCGCCGATCCGGCGGGACCGCGCGGAATGGATCTTTTTCGTCGCCGTCTTCCACTTGTTCTCAAAGCTCACCTCCACGCCGGCCAGCGCGTTGAGGCCCTTGATGTCGTTTCTTGTCAGGGCCCTGCCGCATTTGACGTGGATCTTGGTCTTGACCCGAAAGCGCGGCTGGAGCTCCGGCTCTTCGCTTATCACAGACACTGCGGCCTGGACGCCGTTTCCGGCGATCCTTTTCTTTTTCAGCCTCCTTTTC
>DATFDX010000019.1:0-2999 GCA_035251875.1 Nitrososphaera sp.
CGCGACGCGTTTTCGATAATCGAATCAAAGGTGGGCAAGCTGGCCCTGCTGCTGGCAGACAGGGCAGTAGAGTTCAGGGCCGTGCCGGCCGTTGGAAGGACACACGGGCAGCACGCCAGCATAATTTCATTTGGATTGAAATTTGCGGTGTGGGCAGCAGAGATGGCAAAGCACACCGAGCGCATAAAAGAAGGAAGGAAGCGCTTTCTGCTCTGCAAGACGCTGGGCGTGGTAGGCACAGGATCGCTCATGGGCGACAGGGCGCTCGAAGTGCAGAAAATCGTCGCGCAGAACCTCGGATTGTATCCTGTTGACGCCGCGACGCAGGTGGTGCCCCGCGAGCGATTTGCAGAGATGCAGTTTTGCATCGCGCTCATTGGATCGACGCTTGACAAGATCGCGATAGAGGTCAGGAACCTCCAGCGCACCGAGATAGGCGAGGTTGCCGAGCCCTTCCGCAAGGGCCAGATGGGCAGCAGCGCCGTGCCGGTCAAGCGCAACCCGATCAAGAGCGAGCGGGTGTCTTCGCTTGCAAAAATGCTGCGCGCGCTTGGCAACGTGTCTATGGAAAACATCGCGCTGTGGCACGAGCGTGACCTGTCGAATTCTGCCAACGAGCGCTTTACGCTCCCGATGGGCGCGATACTGCTTGATGAAATGCTCAACGCGATGACAAAGGTCGTCTCTGAATTGAAGGTGAACAGGGACAAGATCTCGTCAAATATCGAGATGACGAAAGGGCAGATCTACGCTGAGTTTGTGCTCGAGGCGCTCGTGAAAAAGGGGATCGCGCGCTTTGAAGCATACCGTGACATACAGCGAGTCGCGTTCGCGGCGCTCGAGTCCGGCGACCACTTTTTCGACGCGGCCAGCAAGGACAGGAACATTTCAAATTATTTGTCAAAGCAGGATCTGAAGGCGATATTTGAGGCCAGGAACCACCTCGCCGCGTCCGGCAGGATAATCGACAACGTGGCCAAGATGGTCAGAAACGCTGTAAAAGCATAAAGTGCCGTCGGTGAGATTTGAGCTCACGACAGCTCGGTCTTCAGCTTCACCCCAAAAAGGTCGAGTGCTCTCCCGGGCTGAGCTACGACGGCACCGTCAACACTGTTTTGCAATTCATATATAATCGTGTCTGGCTCAGAGCTCGTCCATTCCAAAGTTGTGGTAGCACTGGTTGCAGCGGAATTTTTCCCTGCCCGGGTTCCCGGAGACTACTTCAAGTTCGCTCTTTGTCTTGCATTTGGGGCAACGGCCATAGATCGTCTTTCTCGGCAATACTTTCGATAGGGCATTGGGCATTATATGAGCTGTTGTTTTTCTTTACATACATCAGGTTAAGAGCGCGCCGGCCGCCTAACATTGGCGATGGCAAACTGCATCCACTGCGGAGGGCAGATATACGGCGAAGGGCTGGTCTGTTTCCGGTGCAAGGGTCTAGGCGCAAAGCGCGAAATCTATGACAGCGAGAACGGCCCGCGAGATCCAAGCAGCTTTTCCGACCTCTACCTCGGGAGCACCAACTACAAGAAAATGCGCAAAAAGAACATACACGGCGAAAACTAGGCGTACAGAACGATCTTACTTAAAGTAAATAAATGAAAAAGGTAAGGTTCCATTGTCATGATAAATATCGATAACCCGAACCCCGTGATTGACTCTCCGGAGGAGCGCAGGCGGCGGTTCCTTGAAGAGTTTGAAAAGCCGTTCAAGTGCGAAAAGTGCAACGAGCGGTTCAAGAAGAAAAAGTACCTGCGCGAGCACAAGTCCGAAGTCCATTCTTATTGAAGAAAGGTTTCGGATTGAGATTTTGAGCCTTTGGTTCTATCAAAATTAATGAAAAGGTGCCGGAGGCGGGATTTGAGCCCGCGACCTTACGATTTCTTATTGATGAGATTATGAGTCGTACGCTCTAACCAAGCTGAGCTACCCCGGCTATTGCCACCTGAAATTTCTCGCTGCATAATATAAGCTATGCAAGCGCCTGGACGCGCCTGATGCAGCGGCTCAGGTAGCGGTGGTTGATCGCTATAAGAAACATGCCCGCAACAGTTGTCATTATTCCCAGCGCGGCAAATGGCGCAAGGTTGGGGCTTTCGCAGTCGACGCAGCTCCAGTAAGAGTCGTAAAAGAGGAGCAATTGGCCGTACTCGTTGTATACGCCGCTTGTGGTAAGGAGCAGCGCGCCGCCGACGAACAGTATGACGCCAAGCACGGTAAGGCTGCTTGACACTGGCTGCTCGGCCTGATCTGTCTTGGCGATTTCTTGCGGGTAGCCGGCAGACCTGAACGCGATGGTTATCGCAAGCGCCGCGACTGCAACCAATGGCAGGAACACCGCGACCGTGAACTGGCCAAGTTCGTGTTCTGCAGAGCGGATCGACCCCTTGGCATGAGCTGCGCCAACCATCGTTTGTAAAAGCGCGAGCGCGACTATTGCGCCCAGTGCGACAAGTAGGGTGCGGCTCATGTAACTGTCATGCCGCACCAAGTAAGTATATTTTGCTCACTCGAACATGCGCCTGACGTCGCCTTCAAGCACGCCGGAGCCAGAGTGCATCCTGTCGATGTGGCTCGACAGCCCCTCCTTTGTGTCAAAGGGCGACTCGCAGTAGGGGCAGACCAGCTTGGCGGTGCTGACGTCCTTCATGTAGACGATCGCTTTCGGGTTTATGATGCACACCGGCGTCCCCTTGATGGCAGTGTGCGCGGTAGACATTGTCGCCATGTGTATCTTTTCAAAAATGTCGTCACGCGAAACCATACCAAGGACGGCCGAGTGCGAGCTGACGATGACCTGGCGGATTACGTGCTTGTCCATTATCGACAGCGTCTCCTGGATCGTGTTGTGCGGCCCCACCGCCAGAACCGGGCTTGTCATTATCTCCCTGAGCCGGACCTTGCCGGGGTTCCTCCCCTGCGACATCACCTTGAACAATATGTCGGTCTTGCTCACGATGCCCACGACCTCTCCGAGGTGCGAAACAAGGACGCTC
>DATFDX010000020.1:0-2455 GCA_035251875.1 Nitrososphaera sp.
CTGTTCCCGACGCAAAAGGGCGAGACTGACATGAACATGATATTCTATAGCTCGGACGCTGTGTTTCACGAGTGGTGCCTTGACTACTTCCGCTACCGCTGGTATGGCTCTGACATTTTCGACGAAAGCCAGCTAAAAGAAATCTGATTACTTCATCCAGTCCGTCGGGATGTCCTGGTACATGCCGTTTGGCAGTATGCGCCGAATAGAGATCGGGAGCGCCTTATGGTCGATTTCCATCACCGCAAGCGCGATCGAGCTCGTGGCCAGCTGGGGCACCTTGATCAGCGGCGGCGCGCCAAGCGACAGCTGGAGCGCCCTAGAGCCGGTTATCCTAGCCTTTTCAAACCTTGTCAGCCATGGCGGCCCGATGAGCACTTTATTGCCCTGGGGTGAGACCTCTTTAAGCTCGTACTCGAATTCGGCATAAGTGACAACCTCGTCTGTTGGGCGCGACGACTTTTTCGACGCGATCAATTCCTGCACCTGTTTCCTCGAAGCGGCGCCCTTCTTGTTCTTCTTCAGGGGCTTTGGGGCGCTAACCTTCTTGGCCTTGACCTTGGCAGTGGCAGGCTTTTTGGGTGCAGCAGGTTTTTTTGAAGAATGTTTTACTACCAAGAATAATGGGAAAAATAATAGATATCTAATTAAATGTTTGCCCTAAATCGTCAATAAACCACACTGGGGCTATATTACTCTGATATTATTATAATGGACAATCTTGTATTTATGTTTCGCTGCGCGCTCTCAGGTCGTCGTGCCTCTTTTCCCTGTACTTGCCGCTGCCAATGATGCTGCCCTTCCTTGCGGCCCTTGCCATCTTCCTGCGCTCCCTGTACGACTTGGCGTTCCTTGTAGTTGCCAACAGTAATGCTTGGCGGACATCGCTCTTAAGGGAAACATTTTCATAAGATGCAGGGCGCACCGGTTGCCATGCAGCCCGCCGGGTCGGTCTCCAGGTTCAAACTGGCAATCGAGATCGCGAACAAGGGGTCCGCGTCTGCAGAGATGGTGCGCCACCTTGCCCCGCTTACCTGCAACGCGATCCTGAAGGGCCTGCCGCTGCAGGACAGGGTGCACAGGTACGCGGACAAGTTCGTCTACATCGAAACCGGCCTTGTGATCGGCGCGGAAAAGCAAAAGACAAAGTTTCGCCGCGGCGACTTGGCGTATCTGACGTCAAACGGCTCGATATGCGTGTTCGTGCAGGACGCGGTCGTCCAGCCGATGAACCAGCTCGGGATAATCACCGGCAATATCGAAGTCGTAGAGTCGAGCCAGCCCGGCGACGTGATGGTTGTAAAAAAGCCTAGTGCTTGATCATCTGGTAGACTCTGTGGCCGCTGTAGCCGCCCACCGGCTTTAACACGCCCTTTTGCTCAAGCGACTTTATGAACGCGGTGGCGACAGATATTTTCACGCCAATGTTCCTTGAAAGCGCCTGAGTAGTTATCGACTTCATGCCAGATATTGCCTTCATGCCCGCTGGCTCCTCTACCACAACGGCAAGCTTTTGCCTCTGCTGCGGCTTGGCCTTCTTCTTGTCGTCTGCGGCAGGCTTGATCTCTGCCCCTCCCGGCCCGAGCTGGACTCCCTTCTTGTCGGCAGAGCCACTCGGCTTTTTCTTGTCGCCTCCCATGTCTCTGTTCCCTAGCTTGCAGCCCTTTAATATTCATTCAGATAAACTTTAAGCGCACAGGAGATAGAGCTGAAGCACCTTGGACTTTAAGCTCGTGATAGAGGCGTTTGAGCAGATGGAGCAGACCTCGAGCAGGCTCGCGCTCACCGACTATCTTGTCGCCCTGCTGAAAAAGACGCCCTCAAGCATCATAGACAAGGTGACCTACCTCATTCAGGGCAAGCTGTACCCCGACTACGAGGGGATCGAGCTGGGGCTTGCCGAAAAGATGGCCATCCGGGCGATAGCGGGCTCGTCGGGCATGGGCCAGTCAAAGATAGAAAAGATCTACCAAAACACGGGCGACCTTGGCGACGCGGCGGGCGAAGCCATGAAGTCAAAAAGCCAGTCGACCCTCTTTTCAGAACCCATGACCGTCGAGCGGGTGTATTCCACGTTTGACAAAGTCGCGCGCACCGCAGGATCGGGCTCGCAGGAAACAAAGTTGCGCATGATGAGCAGTTTGTTGAATGACGCGACGGCGGCTGAAGGACGCTACATCATCAAGTTCATCATGGGCCAGCTGCGGCTCGGGATTGCAGATTACACGGTGCTCGACGCGCTCGCGGTAGCGTTCACCGGCGACAAGGCCAACCGGCAGGTGCTGGAAAACGCGTACAACGTTTCAAGCGACCTTGGCACGGTGGCGAAATTGCTTGCGACAAAGGGGCTCGAGGCGGTCAGGTCGATCAAGATAACATTGTTCAAGCCGATCCGGCCAATGCTTGCTGAGCGCATAAGAACGGCAGAGGAGGCGCTCGAGCGCATGGAAGGCAA
>DATFDX010000021.1:0-2478 GCA_035251875.1 Nitrososphaera sp.
CAGCAGCTTGTGGCGCTTGTCGTAACTTATTTTGTAGACGTCGCTTGCGCTTTTCACCACGCCGTCAGCATGGGAGACCCAAGGCTTGTCGCTTGACGTTATCTCGGCCACCTGTTCTGCCTTCAGGTGCTGCGACAGAAACGACGACACAAGCCCGCCGACCCTGCCCATGTCGGGAAGCGACGCAAAGACCATGAACTCGTCTACCTTGATGCTCTTTATTTTGTCGAGCTTCATTTTTCCATCCCGTTTATCTTTGCCAGGAACGCGCAGATTGAAGTATAGTCCTGATCGGAAAAGCCGCTGTTGTTTGCAGCCCGAAAGATCTGCTGCGCAAGCGCGGTCTGGGGGAGCGTGATGCCGGCGGCCTGCGCGGTGCTGGTGGCAAGCTCAAGGTCCTTCAGCATGTTCTTGAGGTGGAACGAAGGAGTAAAATCATTCTCCACCATCTTGGGACCCTTCTTTTCAGACAGGCCGGTCTTGAAATAAGTCGAGTTCAGTATCTGGACAAATATCGACGGGTCGATGCCGCAGCCTCTTGCAAGCGTTATCCCTTCGGACACGGCGCTTGCGACAAGCGCAATGTTCAGGTTGAGCGCCAGCTTGATCGCGTTCGCGGACCCGTCCCTTTCGCTGACGTAAAAGATCTTGCCCAGTTTTTCAATGACTGGCCTGGCTTTTTCAAACGCCTGCCTGCTGCCGGCCACCATTGGCACAAGGTCGCCGGTTTCCGCGGCCGCCGGCCCTCCCATGACCGGCATGCCAAGCATCTCAATTCCAGCCTGCCGCAGGGCCTGCGCGCAGTGCTCTGACTGTGAAGGCGAAATCGTGCTGACGTCTGCCACTATTACTTTGCGGTTGCCCGACTCGGCAATGCCGTCTTTGCCCAAGAGCACTTCCTTGATAGCTTCAAAATCGGTGACGACGGTTATGACTAGGTCGCATTTGTCGGCAAGCTCCTTTGGGCTTGCGGCTACCGTGGCGGTCTTTGCGAACTTGGCCGCCTTTGCTCTGCTGCGGTTGTACACCGACGTTTCATGTCCCGTGTTGACAAGCCGCGTCGCAATGCCGGAGCCCATCAGCCCAAGTCCCGCCACGCCCACTCTCATAGGTGCTCTGCACACCAGCGACAATAAAAAACTATACGCTGGTGGGGGCTCCCTCTCCTGCCGGTGCTGCCTGCTTTATTAGAAATGCCACTGACATGCGTCAACATGCCCGCACTTTGGTACAGTGGAGCGGCAACGCTCGAAGAAAAAAAGAGCAAGTCCATAATCCACCCATTCGCTGTCAAGAGCTACAACGGCCTTGCGATAAACCCGTACCAGGGCTGCGGCCACCGCTGCGCCTACTGCTACGCAACATATGAGTGGTCGCCAGAATTCTATGACAAGATTTACGCCAAGAGCAACGCCCCTGAGGTGCTGGACAGGCAGCTTGCCGCATGGAAGTCAGACACCATAGACCCGGTGATGGTCGCCTCTGCAACCGACGCCTACCAGCCGGCAGAGCTCCGCTACGGGCTGACCCGAAGGTGCGTGCAGGTGCTGCAGAAATACAACGTGCCCTACATCGTGTTCACAAAGTCTGCGATAATCGAGCGCGACCTGGAACTGCACAAACAATACAGGCACAACTGCTTTGTCATATGGTCGATCACCACCTGCAACGAAAAGGTACGCCGGGTGGTCGAGCCGGGTACGCCGCCTGCAAACAAAATGTTTGAAGTGATCAAAAAGTTTACCGACGCCGGGGTGTGCTGCGGGGTCAACGTCGACCCCGTAATGCCCCTTGTCACAGACACCGATGAGGAGCTTGAGGCGGTGATCCGGAGCTGCAAAGAGGCCGGCCTGCGCTACGTGTTTGGCGCGATGCTGAGGCTGCGGACGGACATCTGGGAGCGCATGAAGCTCGCCCTGCGGCTGCTTGAAGTCCCCGACGGCATTGAAAGGTACAGGCAGATCTACAATTTTGAAGAGCCACTCGATACCAACTATGTCGCTGCCGACAGGAGGTACGCGGAAAAAATCATCGGCGGCCTGGAGGACAGGATCAAAAGCTACGGGATGGAATGCGGCTTTCCGGACTATATCGGCTCGCGGAGAATAGACAGGTCGCACCTTGGCCAGACCACTCTGAATAATTTCCTGATGTAGGCTAGCGACGTGCCCGTATGTGTCATGCGCCTGTTTACTTTCGCCTATATCTTGCGAAGAATATCGCTTCGCATTCGCAGTGCCCGTCTATCCTTACCTGCCTTCCGCATCTTGGGCAGATTGCAAGCGGGGCTGGAGATTCCTCAACCTCTAAAAAGATGGCAGACATATCCTAATTATTGGCGATACATACTAATAAGAATTTAGCATATATCAGAATTATTGTAGTAATTCCTAGTTCTAGTTTTGTTCTTTACGAACTTATTACAAACATATTAAAATAATATTGTAATTTTTATAAGCGCTAGAGCCATTAATAACG
>DATFDX010000022.1:0-5910 GCA_035251875.1 Nitrososphaera sp.
TGTCAGAGCCAGCCAGCACCCTCATTCTCTCGATGCCGTTTGCCTCCTCGATCACCCTGGCGGCCGCGGGCGGCACGAGCCGCTTCCAGTGCCCGCCGGCCAGCATGAGGCGGCGTATGTTCGTGCCGTTGTACTCGTCCTTTTTCGCAAACTTGGGGCTCTTGACCGCGAGCCGGGAATCCTGGGAGAGCGCAAGGTGCTTCACAAAGTCGTTGCCCGAGTAGAGCACGCCAAACGGCGGGGCCATGGACCTGAGGTAGGCAATCCACCGCGCGTTGTTCTCATCGTTTGCAACTGGGATCACGTAGCACTTCCCGAGGTCGAGCCCGGCCTCCTTCAGCGCACCGTGTATCATGAGCACCCTCTCACCGGCGGTGAACGGGTCCTTGTCGATAAAGTTGAACTGCGCGCTGCCGATGACTATTACCAGCTCGTCGCATTCTTGCAAGATCTGCTTTGCAAGAGCCAGGTGGCCGTTGTGGAACGGCTGGAACCTGCCTGTCATGAGCCCGCGCGTTGTCATGGCTTACCCAGCTTGTTCTTCCACTGCTCTATTTCCTTTGCTTCTATCTTGCGGAAGATGGGCTCTACCTTTCCAAGCTCGTGTCCCGGCCTGATCGCATCCAGCTCTTTCGCTGATTCCCACTTTTGTTCGTGAACGCTTCCGCTCTGGTTTAGCTGCTGCCAGATTTTTTCAGATGAAAACGGGATGTACGGCTCGAGCATTATCGCCAGGCTGCGCACGGCGTTAACAGAAACGTACAGCGTGGTGTTTGCGGTGTCCTTGTTTGCCCAGGGCGCGTTTGCCTGGAAATACTGGTTCATGTAGCTGCTGTATTTCAGGATCCTCTTGAGCGCCTTGTCGATCTCGTTGCTTGACAGCAGCGCCCCCGTTTCGTCCACCGCGGCGGCGAGCTCTTTTGCAGGTGGATCGCCGACGCTGGAAGGTTCGGGCACCTTGCCTACAAACGACTTTGTCGTGAATGACAGCGCCCGGTTTACAAAGTTGCCGACGTTGGCGATCAGCTCGTTGTTTATCCTTTCGTAGAACGCGTCAAAGTCGAAGTTAAGGTCGTCCTGCGAATACGTCACCACAGACGCGATGTAGAACCGCAGATAGTCTGGGTTGAACGCGGAAGTGAAATCCTTTAGCCCGATGTACCAGTTCCTGCTCTTTGATATTTTCTGGTTCTGGAGCATCAGGTGGCCCCTCGTCGGGATGTAGTCGGGTAGCTTGTATTCAGAGTCGATGCCAAGGCGCATCGCCGGCAGGAAAAGATAATGATGATAGACGATGTCCTTGCCGATAAAGTGGTAGACGCTGGATTCGTTCCAGAATTTCTTGCCGTCGCCTCCCTTGTCGTTGACGAATTTTACGAGCGACGAAATGTAGCAGAGGTGGTTGTCAAACCAGCCATAGAACGCCTTGCCCTTTGCGCCCGGTATCTGCACGCCCCACGAGAGGTCGCGGGTGATGTCCCAGTCCTGCAAGCCCTCGTTTATCCAGTTGATGACATAGTTCCTGACTTCGGGCTGCAGGTTCCGGTTAGTCGACAGCCATTCTTTCAACCTGTCGCCAAAGCTCGACAGCCTGAAAAAGTAGTGCTTGCTTTCCTTTTTCACCGGCGGCCTGCCGCATATCGCGCACTTGGGCTCCAGTATCTGGTCGGGCACGCGGCCGCACTTTTCGCAAAGGTCAGAGTACTGGTTTTCTGCCCCGCAGTTAGGGCACTTGCCGATGACATAACGATCGGGCAGGAACTTGTCGTCAAAAGTGCAGTAGAATTGAATGACGCTCTGGTCGTAGACGTGGCCGTTTTCCTGCAATTTCTTAAAAACGTACTGGACAAACTCGACATTTTCTTTCGAGCTTGTCCTGTAGAAAAAGTCAAACGAGATCCCAAGTGATTCGAAATCTTCCTTGTCGCGCCTGTTCCAGAACGCGACGTACTCCTCCGGGCTCTTTTTCTCCTTCTCTGCCTTTATCAGGATTGGGGTGCCAAAGTCGTCGGTGGCGCAGATGTGGTAGGCTTCCATCCCTTTGAGCCTTGAGAAGCGGGTGAAAATGTCTGCCGGCAGGTAGGTGGAGGCTATGTGCCCGAGGTGTATCTCGCCGTTTGCGTACGGGAGCGCGCTCGTAACTACTGCTGTGTCCGGCATCACAGTTTCAATCCATCTACTAGGATTTAATTTAACTGGACTCTTGGTAGCGCCTCTGCTCTTTTGTCATTTCGTCAATTGTTATGCCCATGGCGTCAAGCGCATACTCTGCAACCTGCCCGTCTATTTTTTCCGGCACTGGCAGCACCTTCATTTCCATCCTGCCGTGGTTCTTTGCGACGTGCAGTATCGACAAAAGCTGGTTGGCAAACGACAGCGCCATAACTTCCGGCGGGTGGCCTTCTGCTGCAACCAGGTTGACCACCCTGCCCTTTGACAGCAGGAACAGCCTTTTGCTGCCGACGTCAAAGCGCTCGACGTTTGGCCGGACCTGCACCGGCCGGCCAAGCCCGCCAGCATCGATCTCGATGTCAAAGTGGCCCGCGTTTGCCAGGACGGCGCCGTCCTTCATTTTCAGGAAATGCTCCTTCCTTATCACTCCCGTCTGGCCGGTGCACGTGACAAAGACGTCGCCGGCAGGAGCCGCGTCAGACAGCCTTGACACCATGAATCCGTCCATCCTGGCCTCGATCGCCCTCACCGGGTCTACTTCGGTGACCGTCACGATGGCGCCCATGCCCCTTGCCCGGGACGCCACGCCCTTGCCCACCCAGCCGTAGCCGCACACGACGACGTTCTTGCCCGCAAGCAGCATGTCCGTCGCGCGCAGTATGCCGTCAAGGGTGCTCTGGCCGGTGCCGTGGCTGTTGTCAAAGAGGTATTTCGTGCGCGCGTTGTTGACCGCCACCACGGGGTAGAGCAGCATGCCGGCTTTTTCGAGCGCGGCCAGCCTCTTCACGCCCGACGTGGTCTCCTCAGTGCCACCTACGACGCCCCTTGCCTTTTGGCGGTGAGCCTCGGCGTGCAGGTCGCCCCCGTCGTCGGTCACTATTGCAGGCCTGAATGCAAGAACGTTCTGGATGCACTGCCGGTACTGCGCCCTTGTCTCGCCGCGCCACGCATAGACGCTCATGTCATTTTCGTGGAGAAAAGCTGCGATGTCGTCCTGCGCCGAGAGCGGGTTTGCCGAGCAGATCGCGACTTGCGCGCCCAGGCTCTTTGCGGCCATCGCAAGGACCGCCGTCTCTTTTGTGATGTGGAGGCAAAACCCGAGCCGCAGGTCCGCCAGCGGCTGGGCGCGCCGATTCTTTTTCACTATCCTTTCAATTATGCCCATCCGGCGCGTGGCCCATTCGTGCGACAGCCTGCCCTTTCCCGCGAGCCTGCTGTCTGCTATCCTGCCGGGCATGCTTTTGCGATATTTGGACTTGTACAAAAAGGCTACTGGTTTTCGTACTCTTCTCTGAACTTGGCCCTTCCCCTTCTCATTATCACAAAGAGCGCCAGTATGATGGCTATCCACACGACGGAGAGCATGATGTTGGTAAAGCTGACGTACAGGTACGGGGTCGCGTCCACAAGGTCTTCCTGCATGGCTTTGAGCGACATGTGGATGTCGAACATGCCAGTGTTGTATTCGGTGCTGTACGGCTCGAGCGACGAGATCGAGTTTGCGCGCGCCACCATGTCGTCAAGGTTCCTCTGTATCAGCGCAAAGTCCGTCTTTGCGGTTGGGAACAGCCACATCGGGTTGCCGCTGTCCGGCAGCTCCCTCTTGGCGGCCTTTACAAAGTTTGCAAGCTCTTCAGGAGTCTGGGCCGATTCTGCCCGAGTCAAGTAGCCAAGGGCGCTGTCTACGGGGTAGATCGCCTGCTGGTAACCGTAAAGGGCCATCCCGACTCCGAAAATCATAAGGCTCACAACGCCTACCATCATGAGCCTGTACGACGACGCCATGCAGGACGATATAGCATCCCGGGCGATATTTAGATGTGGCGGAGGCATGTTCTACCCGGATAAGCATTTTATAACCAGATTGCTTACCGCACGGTAGTTGGCATTTGTCAAGGTCGCCCAGAAGGGCGAGATCAAGGAGAACGGGGGCAAGGAGCTCAACGTCAACGGCACGAGGGTCGCGCTCTTTTTTGCAAGGGGCAAGTACTATGCGATTGAGGCGCTATGCCGCCACCAGGACGGCTCGCTGGCGCCGGGCAAGATAGACGGCGAGGTGGTAGAGTGTCCGCTGCATTCGTGGCACTACAACATCAGGACCGGCGAATTGCTCGACTACCTTCAAGGGGTCAAGCTGACGACCTACAAGGTGGACGTCCGGGGAAACGACATTTATCTTGAAGTCTAAAAGTAAAATACCGGGCACGCCGCTCTAGCGGCAATGAAATTATACAGCACGCTCAGCCGGCGAGTAGAGGAGCTGGTGCCGCACGACAACACCGTAAAGATGTACGTCTGCGGCGTCACCGTGTACGACAACTCCCATATCGGCCACGCGCGCACTGTAATCGTGTTTGACACGCTGCGCCGGTATTTGCTGTCAAAAGGCTACAGAGTCGTTTTCGTGCAGAATTTCACGGACGTCGACGACAAGATAATTAACCGCGCAAAGGCGGAGGGCAAGAAGGCAGACGAGATATCTGAAAAATACATCGACAGCTACTTCCGCGATTTCAGCGGCCTGAACGTGATGCGCGCGGATCATCATCCAAAGGCGACAGAGCACATTAAGGAAATGATCGAGCTCATAGACGGCCTGATCAAAAAGGGCCACGCCTACATCACTCTTAACGGCGTCTATTTTCGGGTCAAGTCATTTTCAGGATACGGCAAGCTGTCAAGAAAGCCGGTGGAGGAGCTCGAATCCGGCGCTAGGATCGAAGTCGACCAGTCAAAGGAGAACCCGCTTGACTTTGCGCTATGGAAGTTCTCTTCAGAAGACCCGGCGTGGCCAAGCCCGTGGGGCAAGGGGAGGCCAGGCTGGCACATAGAGTGCTCTGCCATGTCGCTCAAGTACCTCGGCGAAACGTTCGAGATCCACGGCGGCGGCCATGATCTGGTTTTCCCTCATCATGAAAACGAGATAGCGCAGTCAGAGTCGTACACGGGCAGGCAGTTTGCCCGGATATGGGTCCACTCTGGCATGGTCACGATAAACTCGCAGAAAATGAGCAAGTCGCTTGGCAACATCGTGACCATCGAGCAGGTGCTGAATAAATGGGGCATGAACACGATCAGGCTATACTCCCTGTCGGTGCACTACGCCAAGCCCCTCGACTACACCGACGAACTGCTCAAAGAGTCGGCGCAGAGGTGGCGCCAGATAGAAACGTGCCTTGCCGAGCTGCAGTTTGCTGCCGGCAGCGGAGGCGAAGTTGCAGCCGTGCGCAAACTGTGCGACGAGTCTATGAAGGCATTCGAAGCCGCGATGGACGACGACATGAACACGTCGCTCGCGCTGACAGAATTCTTAAAGATGGTGACCCAGCTCAACCAGTACGCCGCTGCCGACAAACTTGCAAAAGACGTGGCAGAAGCTGCACTGCCGACCGTCCACAAAATAATGGACATACTCGGGCTCAAGGCGATTGCAGCAGGCAAGCAAGAAAGAGAAGACATTGAAAAGCTCGTGAACGAGCGCAACAGGCTGCGGGCAGAGAAAAAGTTCAAAGAGGCAGACGAGATCCGGAAAAAGCTGCTAGAACGCTCGGTCGAGCTGCTGGACCACAGGGGCAGGACCGTGTGGGTAAAGCGCGAAAGGCCGGAATAGTCGATTTTTACCCTTTTGTGCATCTTCATACACTCTGGGACTAATGAGGTCGCTTGGCACCACAGTTGACATAGCGATGAAGATACTTGACGGTAAGCGTATGGGCTCTGTCACGGTCTTTGAGGACA
>DATFDX010000023.1:0-3533 GCA_035251875.1 Nitrososphaera sp.
TCGCAGGGGCGCTCGCGCATGAACTGCATCAGGTCTTCGCGCTTTGACTCAGACTCAGTCTCGCGGTAAATGCGATCCAGGTTCGGTATGACGCCCTCAAACTTCCCGCGGTATTCCCAGCGGCTCTCGGAGTAGCGCGACTCGTACTTGTAGTGGATGCTCTCGTCGGTGCCGTACAGTATCACCTTCAGCTGGTCGGGCTTCATCTTGGCTATCGGCGTCGCAAGGTCAAAGCCGAACTTTCTGCCAACGTCGCGAAGCATCGCGGACCGAAACGTCGCAAAGTGGCCGGTCCACGGCTTTATCGCGCCGTCAAGTATGTTCTTTGTCCTGTCGGGTATTATCAGCTCGGGGTCGAACTCGATCTTGATCCCGAGGCCGTTGCACTCTTTGCACGCGCCAAAGGGCGAGTTGAAAGAGAACGTGCGCGGCTCCATGTCGCCAAGCGAAATGCCGCAGTGGGGGCAGGCGTTACGCTGCGAATACATCGTGTCCTTGCCGTCGACTGCTACGACAACCACGCCGTTGCCCACCTTTAACGCAGACTGGATCGAGTCAAAGAGCCGGCTCTTTTCTTCCGCCGCCGGCTTTAATCTGTCGACAACGACTTCGATCGTGTGCTTTTTCTGCTTGTCCAGCCTCGGGTACTGCGGCTTTTCCTCCTCGTCGTCAAGCTTTGTTATCTCGCCGTCCAGCCTGATCCTGGAAAAGCCGTCCTGCTTTAGCTGGTCGAACAGTTTTTCATACGTCCCCTTTTTCGCCTGTATGACGGGGCCCAGGATCATGACGCTCCTGCCTTCCGCGATCTTCATCACGGATTCTGTGATCGAGTCGGCCGACTGGCTCGCAATCTTTCTGCCGCATTTTGGGCAGTGGGGGATGCCTATCCTTGCAAAGAGCAGGCGCAGGTAATCGTAAATCTCTGTGACCGTGCCAACGGTCGAGCGGGGATTCTTGCTCGTGGTCTTTTGCTGTATCGATATCGCCGGAGACAGGCCGTCTATCGAGTCGACGTCGGGCTTGTCCATCAGCTCGAGAAACTGCCTAGCATAGGCAGACAGCGATTCGACGTAGCGCCGCTGGCCTTCAGCATAAATCGTGTCAAAGGCAAGGGTCGACTTGCCAGAGCCCGACAGCCCCGTGATTACTACGAGCCTGTTCTTTGGTATCTCGACGTTGACGTTCTTGAGGTTGTGCTGCCGCGCCCCCCTGATGATTATCTTGTCGTGCATCATGACACCTCTGACAGCGCCGGCTCGTCAAGCGCCTTTCTTATCTTGCCCAGTTTTTCGCGGAACATTATCGCCTTTTCAAAATCCAGCTCTTCTGCAAACTTTTTCATAGTAGCTTCGGTTTCAACTGCAAGTTTCACAAGGTCCTGCCTTGTCATCGACTTTGTCTCCACGTCGGCGGCGCCGATCTCCTTGGCGCTCTCCGGCACTGGCTTGACAATAGTCCTTGGAGTTATCCTGTGCTTTCTGTTGTATTCCAGCTGCTTCTTGCGCCTGCGCTCTGTCTCCTCGATTGCCTGCTTCATCGAATCGGTGACGCGGTCAGAATACATTATCACCGAACCGTCAAGATTGCGCGCAGCCCTGCCAAACGTCTGGATAAGGCTCGTGGCGTTGCGCAGAAACCCTTCCTTGTCTGCGTCCAGGATTGCGACCAGCGACACTTCGGGGATGTCAAGGCCCTCCCTCAAGAGGTTGATGCCTACCAGCGTGTCAAACTCGCCGAGGCGCAGCTGCCTTATCAGCTCGGTGCGCTCTAGCCCTTCTATTTCAGAGTGCAAATAGCGGACACGCACTTCGTTCTTGGCCAGAAACTCGGCAAGGTCCTCAGCCATCCTTTTGGTAAGGGTGGTCACTAGCGTGCGCTGGTTGTTCTTGGCTCTTGCCTTGATCTCTTTGATCAGGTCTTCCATCTGGTCATTTGTCGGCCGAATCTCGACCTTGGGGTCTACAAGCCCTGTCGGCCTGACCAGCTGCTCGGCAACCTGCCAGCTTGATTTCAATTCGTACTGCGCCGGAGTGGCCGAAACGAAAACCGCGTTCCTGAGGTACTTTTCAAACTCCTCGAACTTGAGCGGCCTGTTGTCGTAGGCGCTTGGCAGGCGGAACCCGTAGTCGATGAGCATCTTTTTGCGCGTGTGGTCGCCGTTGTACATGCCGTGCAGCTGCGGCAGCGTGACGTGCGACTCGTCGATGACCAGCAGAAAGTCATCGCCAAAAAAGTCAAGCAGGCAAAAAGTCTGCTGGCCCGGCGCCCTGCCGTCCAGGTGGCGGGAGTAGTTTTCAATGCCAGAGCAGTAGCCGAGCTCCTCTATCATCTCCAGGTCGTATTTCGTGCGTTGCGCAAGCCTCTGCCTTTCAAGCTCTGACGGCAGGCTTGGCAGCCAGTTTTCAAGCTCGCGCTTTATAGACTCCAGCGCCCTGCCGCGCGAGTCGTCGTCTGTGATGTAGTGCTTGGCTGGGAATATCTTCACCGCGTTCACGTCGCGCAGCTTTTTCATGCTGACGTGGTCGTGGATGCTTATCTGTTCGATCTCGTCGCCAAACATTGACACGCGGATAATGTCGTCGGAATAGCCTGGAATGATGTCGATCGTGTCGCCCTTTACCCTGAAATTGCCCGGCACAAGCGACATGTCGTTTCGCTCATAGCGCGCCTCTATAAAACCATGTACGAGCCTCTTGCGGTCGATCGCCATGCCTTTTGTCAGCGTGATTGCGCTCTTCTCCCACTCTTTGGGCGAGCCGAGGGAGTAGATGCACGACACCGTCGACACGATAATCGTGGGCTCGCCGGACATGAGCATGGCAGTCGCCTCGAGCCTCATCCTCTCTATCTTTTCATTCACTTCGGTGTCTTTTTCGATGTACGTGTCTGTCTGGGGGATGTAGCTTTCAGGCTGATAGTAGTCGTAGAAACTTACAAAGTAGCCGACGTTGTTTTCCGGAAAGAACTCTTTGAACTCGGCGTACAGTTGTGCCGCCAGGGTCTTGTTGTGCGAAATGACAAGCGTGTTCTTGTTTGACTTTGCGACGACGTTTGCGATAGTATAGGTCTTGCCGCTTCCAGTCACGCCAAGGAGCGTCTGGCGCCCGCTCCTTTGCACGCCCCTGACGAGCTGCTCAATCGCTTCAGGCTGGTCGCCGCTTGGCGGGAAGGCGTCCTTTGCCAGAGTAAAGCTCCTAGAACTGGTGAGCAAGCACAAGACTTTTTCCAAACGCGCATATATGGTTAATGCCTTCCAAAACACACGTTAATTTTAATCTGAAGGGAGATGACAGGTTTGATTAGGGCAGGAAAAGCCTCATCACAGATACACCTCCACATGAGTTCCAAGTTTAACGGGTTGAGCTCAGAGGGCCATCGCAATAGGCTACGGTCTAGCCAGAACATTGTTCCGCATCGATAGTTCAGACCGCCTATATAGTACAAGCGCTATAGAATATTCAGATGAAATATAGAAGTAGAACTGAAATCGTGTCCCATATTCTCGAAGCCGCAAATGGCGGCGCGACAAAAAC
>DATFDX010000024.1:0-3239 GCA_035251875.1 Nitrososphaera sp.
CAGAAAGATCCGCGTATTTTTACAGGAAGGCGCTGCAAAAGAACCTGATAAAGGGGAGGTCGATCTCAGGGTTTGTCGCGGCTTCGATCTACCTTGCCTGCAAGGAGAGGATGATACCCCGCACGATAGACGAAGTCTGCAGGGTCTCCGGCGTTGACAGGCCGTTTGCGACGCACTGCTACAAGATCCTGATAGGCGAGATGCACATCGAGCCCCCGGTCACCGACCCCTTCAGGAACATCGCCAAGATTTCCGCAAAAGCCGGGATAGAGGAGCGGGTGTCCAGGAGGGCGAGGGAGATTCTGTCGACCGTGGCAAGCCACACCGCGATAACGGGCAAGAACCCGCTCGTGCTTGCCGCGGCCGCGCTATATCTTGCGACGGTGGAGTACAAGCTCGACGTGACGAAGACCGTCATAGCAGACGCGGCAGAGGTCAGCACCATTTCGCTCCGCAAGAGGCTGGCAGACATTACCCGCGCGCTGCGGGACGTCAGCCAGAGATAAGGCCGGCCCGGGCAAGAAGGAACACCGCCAGCAGAGTCAGCGCGGGGACGAGCAGTAGGATCTGCTCCCTGTTTGAACTGACCGTCTGGAGCAGTTTCATGCCTAAATGACGCAAATCTTGCTTTTAACGGATGCAGAATATTCTACTGGATTGCGCAGCCTGCAGACGCCATAATGCCCTTTCTCATCTGGAGCTCTAGCAGGCCCGCAAGCGGCCCCGACTCGAGCATCGAGTCTGCTACCTGCTGCTGGTAGTCCCCGCAGCTAAAGATTTCTGGGCCCAGCTTGTCTGCGAGCATGTTGTCATAGTAGGCGGCCACCTTGGAGTCTTGCCCCACGCTCGCCTGCCTGACCTGCGAGCCGTCGTCCCACCGGTCAAACTCGTAATACTCGTAGCTTGACGCGGCGATCGAGTACTGGCCGACTGGCAGCCGAAGGCTGAGCGGCGTAAAGCCTTCAGCCACAACGCCATCGCCGCCGCTGACAGTCACGCGCATGCCCCTGACGCTGTTGCCAAGGTTGTCGTAGCTTTCAACCCGCAGGCTGCCAAGCTCGCTCCTGTACACCGCGACAAGCTCTGTTGCGTTTGAAACAATAACACTGTGGTAGGGCGATGTTTCGCCGTCCTGCCATTTCTCAAAGACAAAGCTCTGGTAATTGCCTGCCCCCACCTGGTACGCGCCTTCCGGCAGCAGGAACTTTGTCGGGCTAAAGCCGGTTATGACTGCTCTGTCGTTTTTCTTGACTTCGATCCAGAGTCCCTTTATCTCGTTGCCCTCCGTGTCGACGGTCTTCACCTGCAGCTCGCGGAGCTCGGTGCCTGAAGCGACATAATCTTCAAGCGCATTCTGGTATGCCTCAAACCAGGGCGCAAGTGTGGTGTAGCTGTTGGTCGAAAAGTGGTAGCCGATCCCGCCCTGCCATGCCTCTATGCTGTCACTTGCGGCCGCTTCCTCGTCCACCTTGTACCCCATCACGTTTGCAATGTCGTTGCTCGATATCCCCATGAACCGAGGCGCAGGGTATTTCGAGAACCAGTCGATGTGGGACGCAAGGCGCCACTGGTGCTCAAAGGACACGATGTCGCTCACCGACATGACCTTTTCGCTGACCAGTATGCTGCCGGGGTTGGCGATTACCAGCCTTTCGCTTCCAAACGACTTTGTGTAGTCGTAGATCTCTTTGTAATAGTCAACCTGCCAGTCAGAATGGAGCATCGCGACTTCGTCGAGCATCACGCCGTCAGCCCCGCCGTCGAGGCCGGTCTTGATCTCTTCCAGCACGCCGTCAAGCTCCCTGTTCCCGTTGCCGGTGGCGACGTACACCAGGACCTTGACGCCCGCATCGTGGAATTTTTCAAATACCTCCGGCGTGAGGTTGACCTGCCCTGTGGACGTGTGGTAGGGGCTGATGACGAATTCCGGCCTTGCCGCGACTATCCTCTCAATTTCAGAGCCCAGCTCGCCACCGTGACCAGAGTACCATCCGTAATAGATGACGAATTTGCGGTAGGTCGCCGATCCTTGCTCCGGGGCGGCGGCAATCACAGTAGACGATGAAAGAAACGACAGGAAGATCATAGCCAGTAATCCTTTTAGTTTCAACTACCAGTAAAGTCAACTTTTCGAGCTTATTTAAGACGGCAGAAACTATCTTGCAGAAAATTGTCCGCCGGACATGTTTTTATTCCGAGGCCACCCTATTACGGCAGTGAAGGTCTACAGCTTCAAGTGCAAGAGCTGCGGGTACGGATCGAAACTGCCGCTTGGTAGCGCAGACCTTGACCAGACTCTCACAGACGTCAACGCAGATTACGCGGAATACCGCCTTTTCGTATGCAAGAAAGAGTCAAAATTCGTGCACGCCGACATTCACGACAAGGGTTTTGTGGGCAAGTGCCCGTCAGACGGAACCGAGCTTGAAGAGGTAGACCCGAAGCAGGCGAAATGCCCCCGCTGCGGCAGAGAGCTTGAAATCCAAGAGATAAACCCGCTGGCCGCGGCCGACAGCTCGGCAGAATAACATATTAAATATTTAGTTGCCATTCCTTAGGATGAGAGAACTATTTTTGAATAGATTTATCCGCAATATTTTGATTCGGCAGATACCCATTATCTTGGTCTCCCTTGTATCCGGAAGCATATTGATTTACTATCTCGGCTTCTGGACAGGGGCAATCCTGAATGCTATGGCATGGGGAATTGCTGTCTTTTTGGCGAAGCTCTTTATCGCAAGAAATTACAGGGGCACCGATCCATTCCGGGATGACAGGTTTCTGATGTACTTCGTACTGGGATTGATAGGACGAAACAGGTAAGACAGCAACGATCTTTTATAACTCTTGATTCTGTCTAGATTATCCGTTACTGCGCCCATAATAACATATTAAATATCCAACCGTTGCTAGAAACCTCAGGTAATGGCTTCGCTAAACCTCGCTCAAAAGATAATATCGGCCCACCTGGCTGATGGCAGGATGGAGCCGGGCCAGGAGATCGGCCTGAAGGTGGACCGCGTGCTCATGCAGGACGCCACCGGCACGATGGCGTGTTTGCAATTTGAAGCGATGGGAATCCCGCGGGTCAAGGTGGAGCATGCCGCAATCTATGTCGATCACAACATCCTGCAGACAGGTTTTGAAAACGGCGACGACCACCGGTTCCTGCAGACATTTGCGGCAAAGTACGGCATCCACTATTCCAAGCCGGGCAACGGCATCTGCCACCAGGTGAA
>DATFDX010000025.1:0-6404 GCA_035251875.1 Nitrososphaera sp.
GTTTTTGTCAATAGCTACCCAGTCGCCCTCTGCAAGGCCGGAGCTCCTGACCACTTCCGGGACCCTGTGGGGCGGGATGCCGACAAGCACGTCGTAATCCGCTTTGTTGCCGTTCTCAAATTCCAGCTTGCCATCTGTTACTGACTTTAATTTGTGCGAGGGGTGGAAGTATATGCCGCGCTGCGAAACTATCTCCACTACGTTTGCACTTATCTGCGGCCCTGCAACAGGCAGCGCTATGGGGGCCGGCGCGTAAATGTCGATCTCGATGTTGTTTCTGGTGCCGTGCCTTGTCAGCATGCTGTCGATTAGCATTGATGCTTCATAAGGCGCCGGCGGGCACTTGTAGGGCATGCCCATTATCGTGACCGCAACCTTGCCGCGCTTTAAGGCGAGCAGCTTTTCCCTTAGTTCTGGAACCGCTTGCGCGTCGTAGAGGTTGTGGCCCCTCCCAACAAAGCCGGCTATCCTGTCCGGCGCCAGCTCGGCGCCGAGCGCGACTATCAGGTAGTCGTATTCCAGCCAGCCGTGGTCTTTTGCCTGCACCCTCTTTGACGCCAGATCGATCCTGGTCACCTCGTCGTTGAGGTACTCGATCCCCTTTGTATTCAGCCCGTCAAGCGGCGTCTGGGACTCTTCCAGCCTCCGGCTCCCCTCCAGTATCCACAATTTCACAAGGCCCATCATGAACGACTTTTTCCGGTCGACTACAATGACGCGATGGTTTGGCTCTAGGCTTTTCCGGAGCTCTGTCGCTGCCGCCAGGCCGCCAAAGCCGGCTCCAAGGATCAAAATTCGCTTGTCCATATTGAAAATAGATCTGAATACTATGTAAAAACTTTTTAGTGATGAACGCGTTTAGGTAATGATGCCGGAGGAAAAAAACTACACTCTGTATGACGACGCGACGCTGGAAAGGATGAAGCGCTACTTCAAGCAGGAGGATCACGACGCGCTGCTAAGGTACATCAAGACCCACGGCATCCGAAGGCACATCGACGTTTTCGAAGAAATAAACTCACCCTAGCCCTACTGTCACGTTTTTCCCTTCCACCGCGGCTCTGGCGTTGTCGTTTGGCTGTCCCCACTTCCACAGCACCTTCCAGTGAGAGCTGCCGCCGACTATCGCGGTTGCGGGGACGCACTGCTTTGCCCCTTGCTTGTCATAGTATGCGGGGCACTCGAAAGTGATCTGGCCGTACTGCGCTTCCTTGTTGGACACTGAAACCCCGGCCTGGTAAAAGTAGGCATTCTGCAGGACGGGGTTAGTGTTTGGGTTGCCTACCCATATGACACCCAGATTAAAGTAGGGGTTCTCTATTTTGGGCGGAACGAACGAGCTGTATTTCGACCAGTTGCCGCTGGTTTTAAAGTACCAGTCCACTGTCCTGCCGTTCCACTCCATTGCAAGCATGACTGCAGAGTCGTTGCCCGGCAGCGGAACCGTTGACTCGTGCATCGTAGAGATCCAGGGAAAGGCAGAGCAGCCGATGTTCTGGTCGCAGGTCTCCCAGGCCCTTGCAACGAGGTAGCGCGCCCCCTCTTCAAAGAGTATGTCGGCCCTGTACCCATAGTCAAGCCCGTCCTTGCAGCAGTTTGGCGACTGCGCCCCGATGCCGACCAGCACAAAGTCATCTCTGCCTATCATGCTGCCGTCAAAGCGCTCAAGGTAAACCCCGACCTCCACCCTTTTTGTAGGAAAGTACTTTTCGTCGTGGTACGCGCCTGCATAGTACGTCGGCTGGACTATGGCGCCGCGGCTGTCATTGATTGCCAGATTCATGGGGGCGTCCAGAAGGGGGTGCACTCCCACGAGCGCAAAAAGCGCGATCATTGAGGAAAACGAGGCTGCGATCGCCAGCTCTCTCCGCCTGCTCTTTGCAATCCTGTGCCCCAAGAGGGCTGACGGGACGCCGGCAGCGATCATTGCGGCCAGCAGCGGCGTGCCCTCTGGATTCAGGCTGGCAAACAGGGCCGACAGTATCGCCCAGCCGATTATTGCAGAATACACGATGTGCCTTGTCCTGTGTGAAAACGTCGAGCTGGCAACCCCGGCAAAAAAGAAAGGCACGCTTGAGGCAAACGCTATGAGCGCAAGAGCCATCGGGTACGTCAAATATGTTCCAAAAAGCAGGGCTACAGGATAGTACCCAAGGAATATCGCGATTGTCGCTCCAAATAGCACTGCGCTGGCGCTGCTCCTCGTTTCCAGCCCCTTCTTTGATTTCCACCCCGCCAGCAAGCCTGTAGCTGTCGTGGCAAATAGCAAAACGCCTAGTCGAAGCCAGCTGGCGCCGTCAGGCCCGGAATAGTAGCACTGCCTTGGATCGCAGAACTGGTACAAGAGCGACATCAATACCACGATTGCGGCCGCGATGCAGCCAGCCGCCGCAAAAGAAGGCAGCCTGGAGGTCCGGCCGACGGCAAACCCCAAGATAAGCTCTGACGCAAGGAAGAACCACAGCCGAGCGCCGGAAAATATAACGAAATCCGGCTCGTGTATAGTGTACAGGTAGAACGTGTAGGATTCAAACAGAAAGGGAGCAATCACGATGCCGGCGCATGCAGCGATGAACAACAGTGGCGGCACGCCTTGATCTTCCGCAGCAGTCGTTTTATCGCTTGCTCACTCTTGACGAGTCCCTGAAGGGAGTTTTACCGCTCCTGCGTCGTCGGCCTTATGAGTATCTCGTTCACGTTCATATGATCCGGAGCCTGTACTGCGAACAGGATCGCGTTTGCGATGTCTTCAGACTGCAGCTGCAGCGCTTCCCGCTGCTTTGTCGTCTGGACATACTTTTCCAGCGACTTGTCTGTTATCGTGTTCAGAAGCTCTGTCGCAACCTCGCCGGGCTCGATGCATGTGACCCGTATGTTTGCCCTCTGGCTGAACTCCTGCCTCAACCCCTCACTGAATGCCGCAACTGCGTGCTTTGTCGCGCAGTAGACGCTCCCGGAAGGAAACACTATCCTCCCTGCCACGGAAGAGACGTTGACAATGTGCCCGGATTTCTTGTTCAGCATGTGTGTAATAACGGATGCCGTGCAGTAGAGCACTCCCTTGATGTTGACGTCTATCATCTCGTCCCACTCGTCGACCTTCAGGTTCTTGAAAAAGCTGAGCGGCATGAGGCCGGCGTTGTTGACAAGAATGTCTACGGTGCCCCATTTTTTGACGACGGCGTCTACAAAGGAGTCGCATTCCGATTTTTTCGTGACGTCCAGCTTGCCGATGAAAACCTCGTCTCCGTTCCGGGCGATCTCTTTTTGCAGAGATTCTAGTTTGTCAGTGCGCCTTGCGCCCGCCGCTACCCTGGCACCGGCCTTTGACAGCGCAAGCGCGGTGGCATAGCCGATTCCGCTGCTCGCCCCCGTGATTATCGCAACTTTGCCTTTTATCATTATGTCATCATCCAGTTTTGCACGTCATAATATGCTTTTGCCAATAGGCGTCAAGCTTAAGTATGATGTGTTCATCTGTAAAGTCGTGTGGTCATGAGCTACGACGACAGTGACGAGCTGGCATATTTGTGGACAAAGGTGAAATTTATCCAGAAATACATGACCAAGAACAATTGCACTTTTGAAGTGGCCGAGCGCGAGTTCCACAGCTGGATCGAGGGCCTGATGGACAGCAGGATCGAGCGCGCAAACAAGATGCTAAATCTGCACTAGGTGCTCTGTTGCTCCGGCTGCTGTATCTTTTGCTTCCTAGCCATAAACAGCAAGAGCACGCCAAACATGCCAAGCACGATCGCAAGCCCCTGCGCACCGCCGTTTGGCACCGCGACAAAATACCCGATTGAAAACGCGATGCAGGTTAGCGCCTGCAGGAGGTACGATTTTGCGGCCGGCATCTTGGTCTTCTTGGCTACGAACCCTATAGCAAAGAACGCGGCGGCGGGAAAGATCGTGAGCATGATGTACAGGTCGATGTCGATGCCGAGGTGGACCAAGCGATCGTATGATCGTAAAATAGGTATTTATTTGCTTATTCGACGTGCACTTCGACTGCCGCGCCGCCCTCGATTATCGAGCGGGCGTTTTCAAACGGCAGCGACGCGACGTCCTCTGGCTGGAACGGTCCGTACTTGCTCATGTCGACCCCGACGAACGCCTCTGTCGCCTTGAGAAACCTGACCACGATTTGTTTTGAGCGCATCCTCGCGGATATCGACTCGAGCACCTTCGGCCTTCCCTTGACTGTGGCGGATACAACCTCGCTTATCCTGCTCTCAGACTCGCGCTTGCCGTCGAGGACATACTTTTCCTCGTCTGTGAGCATTGAATAATCAAGTGTCTCGGTGCCGGCGTGGATCTTGGACTGCCTCGCTTCTATCAGCAGGCGAGCCGAACTTGCCAGCAGCTCGGCCATGCGGTCCCTCACCTTTGCTTCAATGCCTTCGTAGCCCTGCCCCTTCAGGTTGCTAAGGGCGGTGGCTATCCTTTGGAAAGTGTCCGGCTCGATTGACTGGAGCGACGGTGCTTCGATCTCTTTTTTCAAAAGCTTGAAGATGTCCTTGAGCGCAAGGTGGCCGCTGTCCCCAGCGTCCATTTCGCTACGATTTTGCGGCCCAGCTGTTGACATTTTCTAAATCACTTAAAGCCTTAAATTATAGAGTTTTAGTGCCTACTGATGGGTATCCAAGTTGCCTTATAAATTGATTGACGGCAAGATCGAGCCGCTTACATTCACCGCCGACCAGGTCATGCGCCGGCTAAAGGACGACGAAATTAAGTTCCTTGATCTCCAGTTCACCGGGCTGTTTGGCCGGTTTCACCACACCACGATGGACTCCAAGATGTTCCGGGTTGAGGACTTTGAAGACGGGCTGCCAAAGCTTGATGGCTCGTCGATCCGCGGCTTTACCGAAATACATGAATCGGATCTTATCATAAGGCCCGACCCGGCCACGTTTGCGACAGTGCCCTGGATCGCCACGCCGACTGCTAGACTCATATGCGACATTTTGAGTGGCGGGAGCAGGCGCGAGACTTTCCCCCGCGACCCGAGGGGCATCGCCAAGAGGGCGGAAAAGTACGTCACGGATCAGGGTTTTGACACCTCCTACTGGGGCCCTGAAGTAGAGTTTTTCGTATTTGACAAGCTTGAGGTCAACACCATGACCCCGTACCAGGGGCAGAGCTACCACATCCAGTCCAGGGAAGCGCCCTGGTCCACCGACAGCGTTGGCTACGCGCTGAGGCTCAAAGAAGGGTACCTGCCCAGCGCGCCCGGCGACACGCTGATGGAGTACCGCAACGAATGCGTCGACGTGCTCACCAACAACTTTGGCATAGTGTGCGACGCGCACCACCATGAAGTTGCGACCGCCGGCCAGTGCGAAATAGACATCCGCTTTGACACGCTAGTCAACGCGGCTGACGGGGTGCAGAGCTACAAGTACATCGTCAAGAACATCGCCAAAAAGCACAACATGATTGCGACCATGATGCCAAAGCCGATAGCGCTTGACAACGGCTCCGGCATGCACGTCAACGTCAGCCTCTGGAATAAGGCCAAGAACCTCTTTTACGATTCTGCAGACGAATACGCGGAAATGTCACAGACTGCGCGCTATTTCGGCGGCGGCATAATAGAGCACGCGCAGGCACTGGCATCGATAGTGGCGCCCACCACCAACTCTTACCGCAGGCTCGTGCCCGGCTACGAGGCGCCGGTTTACATCGCGTGGAGCACCGGCAACAGATCCGCGATAATCAGGATTCCCGCGCACTACAAGGGAGCCAAGTTTGGCCACCTGAAGCGCATAGAGTTCAGGGCGCCGGACCCGTCGTGCAATCCGTACCTTGCGTTCTCGGCGGTCCTTGCGGCCGGCCTTGACGGCATCAAGAAAAAGAAGGACATCGGCGACCCGGTGAACGAGGACATTTTCAAGATGAGCCCCAAGAGGCGGCGCGAGCTCGGGATAACGCAGCTGCCAGCAAGCCTCAGGGAGGCGTATGAGGAGCTGCAGAGCGACAGCGCGTTCCTAAAGCCGGTATTTGATAACGAAACGATAGACATGATAGTAGCGCACGAAGAGAAGGAGCACGTCGAGCTCGCAGTCAGGCCGCACCCGCACGAGTTCTCGATGTACGCCGACGTCTAGCTCCTTTTTCTCTTCCGCAGCACGAACCTTATCGTCCTGAGGTAGATGTTCTCCCCCCTGCCCTTTGTGACGTAGGAGGCGACTATCGCAAACACTATCCCGAGCCCCGCGGCAGTCGACGTGAGCCACGTGACATAGTTGTTTTCAAGGGCCAGCCCGCCTGTCCAGAACTCTGTGGCGATCCGGATCAGGATCGTGATCAGCCCCTGCCCGGTCCCGACGAATACAAGGAATTTGCCGATGTTTACGCGGTTTGCAGCAAAGAGCCCCGCGCCCATCAGCACCGTCAGA
>DATFDX010000026.1:0-7631 GCA_035251875.1 Nitrososphaera sp.
CGTACATTATCTTTGTCTTGGAAACTCCCTTGTCGGCGATTTTCAGGATTTCCGTAGAAATGTCTGCCCTGCTCCTGTATTTCAAACAAGGCAGAGCGATTGAAATTTTATAAAAACAAGGTGATGTACTGCTATAGAATATTGTTCTAGCCTATTCCACGGTTATCGTGGACGTCATGTATGGGTGGACTGTGCAGTAGTACTGGTGGTCGCCCGCGCCAAGGTCTGCCGCCGGCACGCTGTACTTTTGCCCCTGCGTCAAGATGCCGCTGTCAAACAGCTCGCCTGCTTCAGAGTCGCTCGATCCTGTTCCGCTTGTTGCCGTGTGGGGCATATCGTCGTCGTTTATCCACGTTATCAGCGCATCAGAACTTGCCACCACAGAGTCAGGGTCATAGTCGGGGTTACCCTGCACTTCTGCCCCTTCAAGGATCTTGATTGTCACGACCTTTGAGAACTTGGATTCGTCGACCACTTTATCTTCGCTTGCTTCGACAGGAGTCAGCTCATGGCGGTACGGCGAGTCCACAAAGCCTTCCTGCGGGATTGCGGCCATGAAATACGTGTATGTCAGATAGCCGGTGATTGCGCCCAACGCAAGAAGCACGGGAAAGGCGATTATTCCGGGTTTGCCCATTACCGCTACGCGCTTGCCCATTTCCCCTTAATAATCCATTCTGGGTTATGGATATATTTCTGGCTGCATCAGCACACTTGTGGCGCAGAAGTCGGTCACCTGCAAGGCCTGCAGGAAAAAGTTCCTGGCCCCGGCCGTCGACACCGGGAGGCAGGAGATATCCGACATTGACGAAAGCGCAGCGTTTGCCTTAATCTGCCCCTTTTGCATGGCGCATTCGCTCTACACTGCGAAAGACTTGGAATAACTTTTATTCCAGACGCTGGCACACGAGTGGAGATGGGCGACAACCCTTCCAAATGCGCGTTGTGCGGCGTCGACCTCGGGGCGTTCAGCTACCGCCCGATGCCACAGTGGAACGTTTCAGGCCTCATCTGCGGCCAGTGCTACGACAAAAAGCTGCTGGATCACTATATTTCTCCCGACAGGCGCGGGATAACAAAGAAGTAGCAAAGACTAAATACCAACTTTCTCCTTCATCAGGCATGCCAACTGCATACATCCTCGTGAACTGCACGCTCGGCTCCGAAGAAAAGATAATCAACGAAATCGCCAAGCTGACCGACGTCAAGGAAGTGCGTGGCACGTACGGCGTTCACGACATATTCGTCAAGGTAAAGTCAGAAAACACTGAAGCGATGAACCACACAATCACAAACAAGATCCGCAAAGTACCCGGCATCACCTCTACAGTGACTCTGGTAGTCATTGAAGAGCAGGGCGGCAAGGGTTAAGCCAGTTCCTTCTTTCTGTCTTCTGCCCGGATTCTCTTTATTTCGTACAGTATCAGCGCCGAGCTCGCGGCTACCGTCGCCCAGCCTATCGCCCCGACGATGAAAAAGTCGTTGTAGACCGGGAGGAAAATCGCGATCGCGGCAGTGGCGATGCCGGCGCACCATATCGCGATAAGGATGTAGATGTGCATTAGCCCCTCATGTCCTCGTCAAAGCCCTGGAAGCGCTTGAGAGTCTTGCCGCATTTGGTGCATTTGCTGAACTCGACAAAGTAGAACTCGCCGTACCTGCGGTATGCAAACGACTCTTTGTGGTTGCAGAACACCTGCCGCAACGCTCCGAGCATAATACTGGTAGGGTGCCGGGGTTCATTAGTATTTTGTCGCTGCTTGAGGGCTTGTTTGATATAGGACTCTTGATTAACAATCGTGGGGCCCGTAGCGTAGTCAGGATATCGCGGCGGTCTTCGGAACCGCAGGCCAAGGGATCGAAGCCCTTCGGGCCCGCTCTCAATAATCTTACCTAAGAATCCAATCAGCCCCTTAAATCAAATGTCGAGATAACCTCTGCATGTCGTCAACCACAACTGCGCCGTTCAAGTGCAACGCATGCGGCATGACGTTTAACACGCAGGAAGACCTCACGCAGCACAACCAGCAGGCACACCCCGGCGAAGCAACCACGCAGCAGAAATAAGCAGCGGACGCGTGTCCCTGCGTTTTTATTTGTCTACCTTAAGGTCTGCAAGCAGCCTGTCAATGTTTGTTATCGGCTTGCTGTTCCCGTCAGCTATCGCCTGCGCCGCCGGCGAGTTTTCCAAATAGTCAGGAATCCTTGAAGCGATCCTTTCCTGATAAGTGGGCACGTGCTCGTTCTGGTAGAATATCCCGATCGGGATCTTGTCGCCCCATTCGTTTGACTTTTCGATCACCTGCGCCATCTTTGCGTTTATCTCGCTTGGGTCGTGCACCACGCCGTCGTAGCCGGTCTCTTCCAGCTTGTATATCCTAGGCATCGCCTTGTGGGTCTCCGGGTCGACGTTGTCAAGCCCCTGGAACCACTCTTTCGTGTTGATGTCGTTGTACGTAGGGCACGGCTGCTGCACGTCAAGAAACGCAAGTCCCTTGTGTGCGACTGCCTTTTTTATCAGGTCTTTAAGGTGGCGGACGTCGTACGAGTAGCCCCGGGCAATGAAAGTAAAGCCTGCGACAAGCGCCAGCGCTATCGGGTTGACCGAGTTGTTGACGTTTGGCTGCGGAAGCGATTTAGTCTTCATGCCCAGTTTCAGCGTGGGCGAAGCCTGCCCTTTCGTCAGCCCGTAAACGGCATTATCGAAAATGATGTAGACCATGTCGACGTTCCTTCTTCCCGCGCTCACAAAGTGGCCCGCGCCGATCCCAAGCCCGTCGCCGTCGCCTCCTACTGCGATCATCTCAAGGTCAGGGTTTGCGAGTTTTGCGCCCTGCGCGAATGGAAGCACCCTTCCGTGCAGCGTGTGGATGCCATAGGTCTTGATAAAGTGCGGAGTCTTGCCGGAGCAGCCGATGCCTGAAAATATCGTGGCCTTGTACGGCGGGACCTGCATGTCTGCCAGCGCCATCTGTATAGCGTTCAGTATGCCAAAGTCGCCGCAGCCCGGGCACCAGTCGTTGTGCACGTCCGTCTTGTAGTCTGATAGTTTAAGCGCCACTTTTCAGCACCTGCCTCCTTGGAGCATCTCCGCTCTTTATTCGCTTTACGGCGTTATAAACCTCGTCAAGCGACATCGGCCTCCCGTTGTATTTCACAATCTGGTAGTTCGCTTCGATGCCGGTGTGCTGGCGCATGAGAGAGCCCAGCTGGCCCGTGTGGTTCATCTCGACGTCGACTATTACCTTGCAGCCCTTCAGCATCGACTTTACCAGTTCCGACGGGAACGGGCTCATGAGCCTTACTTGGATGAACTTGATCCCGATCCCTTCCGCCGCCAGCTTTTCAATCGCGTCGAGTATCGCGCCCTTTGTCGAGCCCCAGCTGATTATTGCAATGTCGCCGCTGCCGTACGCTATCGCCTTGTCTTCTTCAGGGATTTCTTTTAGCGCGACTTGCAGCTTGTCCATCCTCTTGTCCATCATCTGCACCCGAAGCTCCGGGTCCTCTGTGATGTGGCCCTCCTCGGTGTGCTCGTCGCCAGTGTTCCAAAAGATCGCGTCCTTTGTGCCGAGCACCACCCTCGGGCTTATCGGGTTGTCTGACAGCTTGAAGCGGAGGTAGTTGCCCGCCGCCCCTTTGTCCTTTTCTGTTATCTGCTTTACCATCGAGCCCCTGTCGATCGCGATCTTGCCCGGATCGAAATTCTTGCATGTCGTGACGCTGTTTGCTATCGCCTTGTCGAGCATGTGGATGACGGGCATCTGGTACTTGTCGGCAAAGTTGAACACCTTTATCGTGTCGTAAAAGCTCTCCTCGATGTCGCCGGACGCAAGCACGATCCTCGGGAACTCGCCGTGGCCGGCGTTGACTGCAAAGTTCAAGTCGCCTTGCTCGTGGCGCGTTGGGAGACCAGTCGACGGGCCGGCGCGCTGGTACAGCGAAACGACCACCGGCACTTCGTTGATGCCGGCCCAGCCGAGCGCCTCGGCCATCAGCGAAAACCCAGGGCCGGACGTCGCAGTGGCAGAGCGGGCGCCGGTCAGCGCGCTGCCAATAGCCATTGCGATGGCGGCAATTTCGTCTTCCGTCTGGACTACCACGGTCGAGCCCTTTTTACCAGAGTCGTTGAGGTCCAGTATCTCGTTTGCCTCGAGGAACTCGCTGTCGTCTGACGCCGGCGTGATCGGGTAGTACGTCTGGAACCGGCAGCCTGCCACCATCTTGCCAAGGGCCGACGACTGGTTGCCCTGCACTATTATCATGTTCTTGTCTATCGGCTTTGTCTTCAGCTTGTATGCAAAGTTGCTGCCAGAGAATTTCGCCTTTGCGTGATTGTAGACGTGGGCCGACGCGCTGACGTTCATGTCAGCGACTTTTTTCTTTGCGCGGAAGATGAACCGTATCGCCCTTGCAAGCACTTCGCTGTCAAAGTCCATGATCGCCATCGAGGCAGACAGGGCCATCACGTTCACCATCCTCGTCAGCTTGCTGAGCGCCGGGTCGTTTGCCTTTTGCGCAAACTCTTGCAAGAGCTGGAAGAACGGCACGGGAAAGAGCACCACGCCGCGCCTCTTGGCGTGATCCAGCGCGTCCTGCACAGAGAGGCCGAGGCCGGCATTTTCCAGCGCCTTTTTGATGCGCGCCGCCGCGTGGTCGTCCACGGTAGGCACTTCAGAAAGCAGGGTCTTTGTAACGTCGGAATCATAAATTATCGCGCCGCCCGGCGTCACGTCTTCAAAGTGGCGCAAGATCGTTTCGGCGTCAAAGGAGGCCAGCACGTTTATCTCGTTGACGTGCGAGTGCACCGGCCGGTCGCTCACCCTCACCGTAAAGTAACTGTGCTCCCCCTTTATGTTGGAATAGTACTCCCTCTTGCCAAAAACGTAAAGCCCGCCGGCCGCGCAGGCGCGTGAAAATATGTTTGCGGCAGAATCGACGCCGCTTCCCTGGGCCCCGCCAATCACCCAGCTCAGAGAATTTGAAGTTGTTTTTTCCAACGTGGATTTCTTCACCTGCCCTTCTTTTAATGCTTTAGAGCTAGCCGCCGGTCGCGGCGTCGTAGAGGCAGCATTCGCACGAGTCCTTTTGGCCGCAGTACGGGCAGACACACATGCACGCGTCTATGGGGTTGCCGCAGTTCTCGCAAGTCACTTCTTCGCTCGTAGTGCCTGCCATTCTAGCAGGATTCACGCTGGCAAACTAATTATACTTTGTTACCTGACCGTGACCGACTTTGCCAGGTTGCGCGGAAAGTCCGGGTCAGCCTTGTTGTGCAGCGCAAGGTAGTAGGAGAACAGCTGGAGCGGGATGATCTCGATCAGCGGATACAGCAGCTCGTTGTCCATCTTTGGTATCTCTATCATGGCGTCATAGATGTCGTTTGGCACGTTGGAAATGCCGATTATCTTGGCGCCCCTTGCCTTGACTTCGTGCGCGCTAGAGAGCGTGTCGGTGTAGGTCTTGTCGTCAGGGTTGAGCACAAACACCACCGCGTTCTTGTCCATGAGCGCAAGCGGCCCGTGTTTCAGCTCGCCTGCCGCGATGCCTTCCGCGTGCACGTAGGCGAGCTCTTTCATCTTGAGCGCGCCTTCAAGCGCGATTGGAAAGTGGATCGACCTGCCAAGCAAATAGATGTCGTTCACCTTTGGCATCGTCATGTTCACCAGCCGCTCGATGCCGGCGCTGCCGGCAAGCATCTTGGCTATCTTGTCTGAAACGACTTCCCTGTCAAAGCCGATCCTGCCCCCGCTCATGCGGTCTATGATGGCATAAGCAAGCGACACCTGGCCGGTAAAGCTCTTTGTAGCCGCGACCCCGATCTCGGGGCCGGAGTTGATGCCGAGCGAAACGTCCGCGGTCCTTGCAAGCGACGACGTTGGAACATTAACAATGGACAGGATCTTGGCGCCTGCCGCCCTCGCCAGCTTTGTTGCCGAGAGCACGTCCGCGGTCTCGCCGCTCTGCGAAATCGCCACGACTACGGTATCCTTGTCTATCGAGTCCATGTTGTACTCGAACTCGCTTGCCATCACAGGCTCAAACCGCTTTTTGAGCAAGCGCGAGCCTATCATGGAAGTGATAAGCGAAGTGTGGTAGCTGGTGCCGCTCCCGGTGATGATTATGTTGCTGGCGCCAGCAATCGCGTCGCAGAACGCCTTTATCTTGTGCTCCTCCTGGTAGGTGGCGGCCTTGATGCTTGTCTTTTGCTCGAATATCTCCTTTATAGTGTAATGGGCAAACTCGCCCTTGTTTACGTCCGCGAGCTCCCACGCCACCTTCGTGACACCCCTTGCCACCAGCTCGCCGCCGAAATTGAAAATGTTGATGCTGCCCCTGTCGATTACCGCCATGTCGCGGTTGTCAAGGAATACTGCCTGGTCGGTGTGCTGCAGAAAGCCTAGCACGTCGCTTGAGGCGTAATACGCGTTGTCAGAAATCCCGATCACGAGCGGTTCGTCGAGGCGGGCGCACGCAAGGCTCCCGTTTGAGAACATGGCCACAAACGCGTACGACCCGTCCAGCCTCCTGACCGTTTCCATCATCGCTGTCTTGATGTCCTTGCTCGCGTTGTGATGATCCTCGAGTAGATGGGCGATGACTTCAGTGTCGGTTTCGCTCCGGAACTTGTGTCCCTTTTTTACCAGCTCTTCCTTGAGCTTCTTGTAATTTTCGATAATGCCATTGTGCACCACCGCGATGTCGTTTGTGCAGCAGGAGTGCGGGTGGGCGTTGTAGTCTGTGACGCCTCCATGCGTGGCCCAGCGCGTGTGGCCGATGCCGACGAAACCTTCCATTTCTGCAAGGTTCAGGCTGCTGTTGACCAGGTTCACCTTGCCTATACCTTTCCTTACCGAAATCTTGTTAGTTGAAAGAGTGGCGACTCCCACGCTGTCGTAGCCCCTATATTCCATTCTTTTGAGGCTTTCAACCAGCGCCGGCGCGACAACATTCTTACCGACAATGCCGATGATAGAACACATTCAGTAAATGTCTGGACGGAGGACTTTTATCGATTGAGTAGTTGTACTCTGGCTTTATTTGACTGAAAAATCGGCGTGCACTTTGTCTACGTCGCGTCAAGAGTAAGATTCTACGGTTTGCAAAATGTAGCGCAACTCCAGAATCTGTTTTCTTTAGAATCAAACGTAAGACGCCATTGCACGATTTTTGCTTCCCGCTTATTACACCCGGGTAGTTTGGTTACCATATTGTCAGACCATTCCGGACCGGACGACGAGTTGTGTTCTTCGTGCGGCAACCCGCCAATCACGGATACCTTTACCGGCGAGATCGTGTGCAGCTCGTGCGGAATAGTCCTCAAGGAGAGAGTCGAGACGCTGTCGCCGGAGTGGAGGTCGTTTTCCCCGGCCGACGATAGGGCGAGGGGAGGCTTTCCGTCGTCGCTCCTGATACACGACACTGGGCTCTCCACCTACATCGGGACTGCGGCCGCGCCGGCGCCGGACCAGCAGTCCGGCGACCAGGAAAACAGCAAGAGCGGCGGTTCCGTTTACGTGCACCGCGCGTCGCGGCCGATCCCGGTGAACAGGCTGCGCAAGCTCAACGCCATGTCAGTTTCAAGCGCGCCGATTTCAAGGAACCTCAAAAAGGCGACGTGGGAGATAAAC
>DATFDX010000027.1:0-9762 GCA_035251875.1 Nitrososphaera sp.
AAGGCAAAGGCCCTTGCACAGGTGGCCCTTGCGGCAGCGCTCATTGTCATCGTGGGAGGGGTGCTCCTCGCGCAGTACGGCTTTGAAAACGCGGTGATCGCGTACCTGGCCGCGACGATGTTTGCAGGCCTTGCATCGACCGTGATAATGAAGGTGGCGATCAGGAAGGCAGGCAGCCTGCTCTTTGCGCGCTACATCTGATCCCGATTTTCCTTTTCGGAAAATCCCTGCATATACTAGAACATTCCACTGTAGCGGCTTATCTAGCCATCTTATATACGATCCAAGAAAAACAATTCTTCAAAATGTTTTCTGCAAAAACGACGACAATCGCGATGCTGATAGCGTTGAACTTGGCGCCTGGAGCCGGATTTTTGCCGGCGACCCAGGCATCTGCGCAGAGCGGCTCTGCAGAGAGCGGCGCGCAGATATCGTACAATACGGCGTACCCAAAGGCAAGCGCCGATTCTGACAGTTCAGTCACGGTGCAGTCTGAGCACCACCTCTACAGACCCGGCGACACAGTCATGATCACGGGATCTGTATTAAGCGAAATGAGAGAGGAGACCGACTCGGATACCGTGACCGTAAGGCTGATGGACGCGGAAGGAACCGCGGTGGCAGAACAGCAGGCACAGGTGGACGCCAGCGGCGAATATTCTACAAGCCTCGAGCTGCCGGCAGACGCCGAAGGCGAATACTCGGCAGGCACAAAGCTGGAAGTTGAAGCAAGTCTGCTTGGCCTGCTCGAAGCAGACGTCGTGGCAAAGCTAGAGTCGTCAACGACTTTCGCGGTGGCCAGCTCTTCATCGTTTGACATGGCGGTCGAAGGCGAAGGAGAATTCCAAGTACAGATTGCAAGCAACTCCACCGTCGACAGCGTAGAGCTCAAGCAGGAGGAAAAGATGGTGACGTTCAGGGTCGAGGGAGACACCGGCACAAGGGGAGTCACGCAGGTTACTGTGCCAAAGGCCATGCTGAGCGGCGAAATGACGGTAATGATCGACGGCCAGGTGGTGAGCCCTGAAAGCAACGACGTGATCGTGACTTCGGACACGAGCGCAGAGACGACATTTGAGATCAACTACTCCCACAGCGAGCACGACATGGCGGTGATGGGGACCAACGTGGCGCCGGAATTCCCGCTGGCAACGCTGGTTATGGCCGGCGCAGTAGGATCGATAATAGCTGCGCTTGCGGTAGCGAGGAAAAAAGGGTTAGGCATCTAAGCCTACTCCTCTCTTTTTAGAAATAATCCGGAACGAAAGAGCCCTTTTCTATCTTGCCGCCGCGCGCCGCCTTTTCATAGAGCGCGTACGGGACATAGACCTCGTTCCAGTACCTCATGCAGACAAGCCGCTCGTAGCCGTCGATCTTGACCTCTTCGCCTAGAACGGTGTTTCTAAATACCACGTCCGGCTCGTTCACGCCTGCGGCCGCGCGCATCGGACACGTCGCCGAAAACCGCGGATTTATTTCAAACGCCACCGGCGAGTCGCCTTCAAGCCTTGCCTGCACATTGATTGGGCCTGCCGCCCCGAGCTTTAGCGCAACATCTTCGGCCGACCTGCGCACGGCGCGGTAGTCGTCGATGAACGCCTTGTACGTCTGGCCGTGCTTGATAGTTTTTCTTATCGATATGGACGACATGGCGTACCTGCAGCTCCTGTCGATCGTGACTCCTGTGGTGAACTCGTCGCCGGCAAGGTATTTTTGCACGAGCGGGCGCCAGCCGGCCTTTTCGATGGCAGAAATAGCGCTTTCTATTTCTTCTTTGTTGTTTGCAATGTAAAAATGGAGCGAGCCATAGCCCTCTCTAGGCTTGACTATGAGCGGAAAGCCAAACTCTCTGGCAAATTTGTCGCGCCCTTCTGGAAGAGACGAAGGCGCGCACGCAAGACCGTTTGCCATACAAAACTCGTAGGTCGCCCACTTGTCCCTGGCAACGGCAAGCGACTTAAGCGACCCTGTCAGCAGCTTTGCCCCTGTCCTGCTTTCTATCGCATCCTTAGCGCCGGCAAGGGCCAAGAGCTCGTCGTCAGAGCCACAGAAAACTGCCTGCACGTCATTGTCGTTGCACGCCCTGATTATGCTTTCGATATAGTCAGGAGACGACACCGCCGGGACTAGGATGCCGGTGTCGCAGCGGTAAAGACCGGCGGCAAGTGGGCTCATGTCGGCCGCGATAATCGTGTACCTGTTCGCTAGCTTTAATGATTTTATTATGCCCTGGGCTACTATGCTGCCCGCGGCAGTCACGAGCACCCTTGCGTTCATCTGAAACTATAGGCCTGCTGATTTATCTGCCTTGGCAGCTATCCTCTAGAAGCATCATGCATGCAATACATTTAACCGCCGCACCGGATCATTACCCTGTTGCAGCTGGAGCAGTCCGCGTCAAGGGTCGATGCGCCTGACTTTATGCAGGAAATAGGGCGGGCGGCAGCCGCGCTGCAGGGGGAGCGGCAGAGAAAAAGCATCGCAGGCGGCGGGGTAGACGGCGGGCTGGTGGAAATACGCGAGCTGGAAAACCTTGCGATCGTAGGCGACCTTCACGGTGACTCAAAGTCGCTTTTTCGGATCCTCTCAGAAATAAACTACGAGCAGTTCCTTTCAAATCCGATGAATAAGCTCGTGTTTCTGGGCGACTATGTCGACAGGGGAAGCGACTCTGTCGGCGTAATGTATTCGGTGTGCCACCTGAAAGCCACATATTATGACTCTGTCGTTCTGATGAAAGGGAACCACGAGGCGCCAGCCGAGTTCCCTTTCTCGTCGCACGACTTGCCGTATGAAATAGAAAAGCGCTTTGGCGACCGCGGCAAAGAGGTCTACCAAAAGCTGCTGTCGATGTTCAGGCTGCTGACGCTTGCAACCGTGGTCAGGCAGGGTCTGCTGCTTGTCCACGGCGGGCCTCCTACAGAGGACGCAAACACTAAAGCTATAGTCGCAGCGCAAGAAAACCACGTCAAAAGCCGGGTGTTCGAAGAGCTGCTATGGAACGACCCGCGGCAGATCGACTCGGAGCCGGGCTGGGAGAATTCACGGAGGGGTTTTGGCAGGCACTTTGGCAGCGGAGTCACGCGCAAGGCGTTGCAGGCTTTTGGCGCCAGGGCAATAGTGAGGGGGCACGAGCCATGCCAGGGGTTCAGGCTGGATCACGGCGACACTGTCATGACGCTATTTTCATGCACAGAGGCGTATCCGAAATTCAAGGCGGCGTACCTGATGCTTGACGCAGGCGCGCTTGGCAGGATCAGCAACGCAAGGGACCTGTCGCGCCATGTCAGATTCCCAGAGTCGCCTTGATCTCCTTGCATCTCTTCCTGAGCGACACGGTAGAGATGTCTGCCACTTGGCATATCTCCACCTGGCGCAGGAACTCGTTGCAGTTCTGCGACCCGAGGTAAATTACCGCGCCTGCAAGGGCCCTCGGGTTCTTGCCGAGCGAAATGCGGTTCTGCTGCACCAACGCGTAGATGCGGAGCGCCTCCCTCTTGGTCCGCTCGCTCAGGTCGAGCCTGTTGGCTATCAGGGTGACATAGTCGGGGCCGTGCAGCACCGGCATCTGGAGTGACAGTTCCCTCAGGATCAGCTTGTAGTGCGCCATCACGTCCTTGCTTGTGAGGTTGCATACAGCCGCAACGTCTGCCACCGTCTTGGGGGTGGCAGTCTCTCTGCACGCCGCGTAGAGAGACGCGCCCACGAGGCCGAGCGTTGATCGGCCCTTGGCCAGCTTTTTCAGCGCGGCCTTTCTGTAAATGTATGCGGCGCTTTCCATCACCGCCTGGCTAAGGTACAGTTTGTCGCCAAAGTTGTTCAGGAACTTTAGCGCCTTTTCCAAGTTTCTGGATATAGAGTCGTTGAGCTGCGACCTGTTGTTCCAGGTGCGCAGCCTCTGCATCTTTATCTTTTGCGCCGGCTCGAGCATCTTGCCCCGCGCGTCTGTGTCGTCAAGCCCTATCAAAGTCGACAGGCCCTTGTGGTGTATCGCAAGGGACTCAGGCATGCCGGTCCTTGTCCTGTCGCTGTATTCCGACGGGTTTATCGACCCGGCCGCGCCGTCGGCGTGGAAAATCCTGTCGTCTGCAACACAGCCGCACGAGCTGCAAACAAATTCGCTTGAGACCATGTCAAATATCACGGTCTCGCTCTCACAATGCTTACAATATGTTGGATTATCTTTAGAATGTATTTGTTGTTCAGCTGATTCCATCGCAACTACGCGGCTCGCTCTTTTATTATCTCTAATTTTTCTAGAAATCAGAGAATTCCGGGGTTCAGACGATTTCTACGAGAAAAACTACCGTATTGCCGTCTTGGATCTAGAGTTCTAGACAACATTCTTCTGCATTTATGCTCTGTAATAGCGGAATGCTGTAGAATGGTTCTAGAATGCGCCTGTTATTAAACAATAAAAATCATACCACTTCGTGCTGGAAAACCCGTTCATAGCTGTTGCCATGTTATTCTGGATGTCTTACGTCCCGATTGCTGTGGTGTCAGTTTGGCAAATCCTGAAAAACAGAAAGGTGTTCGTTGAAAAAGACCTAAGACGAATACACAACGATCCTGCGATAATATTTCAGATAACGACGCGCTCTGCCACAAAGACTCCTGTGGTAAAGCGCGGCATACAGTCGGTAATAGATTCTGCGGAGAGGACTAACTTTTACAACTACCAGATCTCTGTCGTGACAGACGATCCTGACGACGCCAAGACCTTGATGAACGAAAAATGCGAAGTGATAACAGTCAACAAGGATTTCCGTACTAACGCGATAAAAAAGGGCAGGGCTTTGCAGTACGCGGTGGAGCACCGCCGGCGCGCCGGCATGGGCACGGACAAGCACTGGATATTCCACATGGACGACGAAAGCTATGTGACTGCGCAGACGATCCTCGCACTGCTGAAATTCATAAGAGAGGGCAAGGGGGTCGCGTCCGAGGGCCCGATCTTTTACCCGCTCAAGTTCGAGTCTGCAAACCGCCTGACTGCGATAGCCGAGTCGATAAGGCCGTTTGCGTGCTACGACTGCGTCTCTCAGATGACCCATCCTCCGCCACTTCACATGCACGGAAGCAACCTGCTTATTCGCTCGGACATCGAGGACGACATCGAGTGGAACTTTGGACCGACTCTGGCGGAAGACCAGATGTTTGGCTTTAAAGTCTACGAAAAGTACGGCCGCGGGTCGATGGGCTGGCACGGCGGCATACTCTTGGAGCAGCCGCCGCTCAACCTAAAGGACCACTTTTTCCAGAGGCGCAGGTGGATCCTAGGCACGATGCAGAACCTGCAGAAATTCCCGCGCATGCACAGGTACAAGCTGATGTTCAAGTCGATAACCTACTTCCTTGGCTTTGCTTCTGCAGCGGCATCAGCGGCATTTTCGATAAACAACTACCTGCCGATGCTCATTTCGCCTTCGTACCTGAACTACAACATCGTTGCGTGGCACGACAAGATAACCACCTTTTCGCTCGATACAATCACCAATTCGATTGCAAGCACAACCCCTCTGGAGCTCGGGGTCGCCCCTGTCATGCTCTTTACGTCGCTGGTCTGGCTTTCGTCGTACCAGATGGGCCTCTTCCTGAACCTGCGGTACTCAAAGATCAAATGGGCAAAAAGGCTGCTGTTTCACGTGCAGACATTGTTCCTCTCGCCGCTCATAGGACTGGTGGAAACGTTCCCTGCATTCTGGGCCACGATAGAATACCTTGTCAAAAAACAAAAGACTGCGGAAAAGGTTCCAGTCTACGACTTTTACGTCATAAGCAAGTGACCGCTAGGCACTTGCGACTGCAGCCAGCCGCTGCCTGCCACGCTTCGTTACCAGCGCGGCTGCAGAGAACGCCGCGCCCAAAAAGTACCAGTTTGGTATCGCGGTAAAGTGGGCGTCGATCGATCCTATGAACTGGGTGGTCCACTCGCCGGGCATCACCAACTTGCCGGCGTTTGAGTCATCGCTAATCGGCGCGACGGCGCGCAGGGCAAACCAGGTGAAGTCCTCGACTGCCAGCATGGAGGAGATTAGTGCGCCGACCAGTATGAGGCTGGAGAGGATGCCACTCCTGCCGACGTGAGCAGACAGGAGGCCGTAGGCTGCCAGCCCAAACACCGCGAACATTGCAAAATGGTATGGGTAAATGAGCGAAAACAACACGGGGTTGTAGCCAAACGAAGTGTCCCTGATGACGTAATATTCTACAAACGCATAGGAGATTGAAAACGCCAGAGCGGAAAGGGCCAGCCCGAGAATCTTGTTCCGCATCAATATCAACGTCGAATGTTATAGAACATTCAAACAACTGTGCATGAAATCTGCTTATCAATTTTGCCCCTCTATTTTCTGGAGCCTTTCTTCATAATTTCAGGCGTACGGGATTTCCACTGCCTTCAGGTCCTCGGCAGCCTCTACGTTGCCGTGGATTGCGCCCGCCTCCTTTACTAGCGAGGAGGTTTCGTCATAGCGCGCGCTAAAGTGCGTCAGGAACAGCCTGCCGGCTCCGGCTTTCTTTGCAATTGTAGCCGCTTCTGTTGCAGTGGAATGCCAGTTCTCGATCGCCTTTTGCTGCTTGTCGTGGCTGTAGGTCGATTCAAAGACCAGCACGTCGCACCCGCGGAAGAACTTTGCGAGCTTGTCAGTAGGCCTGGTGTCGCCGGAAATGCCTATCTTTCTGCCCTTGCGCGGCTGCCCGACTATCTGGCTTGATTTGATCTTTTTGCCCTTGTATACTATGTCCTGCCCGTGCTGGAGTTTGCTGTACAGCTCGCCCTCTGGTATTCCAAGCCTCTTTGCCTCCTTGACGTCAAACTCGCCGGGCCTGTCAAATTCTTCTAGGCAGTATGCAAGCGAAGGGATCGAATGCAGGGCCTCGCAGCACGCTACTTGGTACTCGCCTTCCTTGACCACGACTCCTTCTTTTTCTATCGTGTGGACCTGCACGTCAAAGGTCAGCCCAAAGTCGATTATGCGCCTGTTTTCCTCCCAGAATTCCTTCACCCTCGGCTCGCCATAAATGTCGATGCTCCTTTCCCTCCCCTGCAGGGCCATCGTCTGCAAGAGCCCGAGCAGGCCGACGCAGTGATCCGCGTGCATGTGGCTGATAAAGATCTTCATCTTCCTGTTCATGCCGAGGCCGGCCTTGATGAAGTTGCGCTGCATCCCCTCGCCGGCGTCAAACAGCAACAGCTCACTTCCCCTCATGAGGGCTATCGAGGACAGTCCCCGCTCGACGGTGGGGGCTGCAGAAGAGGTGCCTAGGAAAACGAGCTGCATATTCGCCACGTGGGTATGGTAATGCCTGCCAAATTTATGCTGAGCTATAGCGGGACTTTACCGCGTCTACTATGGCCGGGCTCAGGTCCACCTTGGCGTATTCCCCGGGGACAGAGTTGGTTGCGATAACGTCCTGGACGCCTGCCGCCTTGATCTTTTGAGCAGCATCGCCTATCAAGAGCGCGTGGGCGCATATGGCATACACCTTGCCGGCGTCCTTTTTGTGCAGCATTTCCGCGGCCTTGACTATGCTTCCGCCGCTGCTTATCATGTCGTCCACCAGCACTGCGTCCCTACCAGAAACGTCGGCGTCGAGCTTTTCGTCGACCGTCACTTCGCCAGTCGTCCTGTCGCGGGATTTTTTCAGCGCGACCGCGTCTGTCTTTAGGCGCCGGGCGAACTCTTTTGCCCTCTCGGCCCCGCCGGCGTCCGGCGAAACCACGATCGGCCTGCGCAGCTTTAGTTTGGACGCGGCATAGTCTGCAAGGAGCGGGATTGAAGAAACGTTCTGGACGCTGGCAAAATGCGACATTGCCAGCTGGCTGTGTATGTCCACCGTTATGACGTGCCTGACGCCAGCCGCTTCAAGCAACTTTGCCACCAGTGCAATGCTCACCACTTCGCCTTCCAGAAACGCCCTGTCCTGCCGGGCGTACGCAAGGTAGGGGATGACCGCGCACACGTCACGCGCCTCGCCGTCTGCGCATTTCCTTGCCATCATCAGCGCCTGCATGAGATGCGTGTCGATTGGCGGGTGGGTCGACTGGACAATTACGCAGTTCTTTCCAGCCCTGCCAATCTTGATCTTGCTTTCGCCGTCTGAAAATACCCTCAGCTCTGCCGCCACCAGCTGCGCGCCAAGCCGCTTTGCAACCTTTTCGGCAAGATCGGGCGAAGCCGGACCAGCTATTACCGATATCTCTGGCAATATTTCTGACAGGAGTATAACGTCCTAATATCTATACCGTTTGGCTTGGTACTAGAACATTTGCAGCCAAGCCACTTAACTGCGCCCTTCCATAGCGCGGCAGGACTTGATCTCGGTCAGGCAGTACACGATGAAAATAATCTACACAATAATGCTGCTGGACATGGGCCTTGCCCCAATAGCGTGGCAGCTGTGGAAACGCTGACATGTCGCCGGTGTTTTTAAATAACCATTGTTGTCCCAACAGACTATGCGGCTCCTGCCAGCAATAATCATCGTTGTTCTCGTTCTGCCGATCGCGCAGCAGGCATACGCCGAATTTTCATTCCACAACCAGTTCTTTTACGTGGACGAAACCAAGATCATGCATGTCCTTGGCGAGATCAAGAACGAATCTGACACGGCAATGGGAAATGTCCACATCGCAATTTCATTTTACGACAGGGAAGGCAACTTGCTTGACGAATTCCAGAGGGTCCCCGCGCTGCGGGTGATAAACCCTGGCGAGTCGTCGCCGTTTGAAATACTGTACATTGACCAGCAAACGGTAGACTCTGTGGCAAACTTTACGATGTCTGCCACCGGCCAGACTACAGAGATAAAGGAAAAGCAGCTAAAGATCATATCGTCAAACTCGAGGCTGGACGTGCTAGGAATATACTACATCAACGCGGCAGCAAGAAATGAGGGGCAGGAGACTGCGACCAACGCGATCATGATAGCTACCCTGTACGATAGAGACGGCAGAGTGGTAGCCGTCAGCAAGGCGCTGGCGGAGGGCGGCCCGGGAAGCTCGAACATGACGGCCGGTTCTCAAGCACCGTTTGGCATCGCGGTCACTGAAAAACTACAGACATACAAGACTGCCCGGTATTCGCTTGTCGTTGACTCTGACCAGTACACATCTGACTCTCTTGTTTTGCAGGCGTCCGGCCCAGGCCTGTCAGGCGGGAACCAGACGCAGAGCGGCTGCCTTATCGCGACTGCCGCGTTTGGAAGCGAGCTGGCTCCGCAGGTGCAACAGTTGCGCCTGTTCAGAGACGGCATTGCGCTGCAGACCTCTGCAGGGAGTAGCTTCATGAACGTGTTTAATACGTGGTACTACTCTTTCAGCCCTTCAGTCGCCGATTACGAGAGGCAGGCGCCTTGGCTCCAGAGTGCGGTAAGGGTGCTGATCTATCCTCTGCTAGGCATACTTGCCCTCAGCACTTTTGTCTACGACTCGCTTGCGTTCAGCAGCGAGCTTGGCATAATGGCGGCGGGCATGACAACCAGCTCGCTTGTAGGCCTGATTTACTTTGCCCCGATAGGCGCCGCACTGGGCATCGCCAACAGAAAAAGGCACTGGGACATGTCAAAGGCAAGGCTGGTTCTGGCATGCTCTTGGGCCGTGAGCGCGGCCGCCATAGCGCTCGCCGAGGTCGCAGGAATTGAAGCTATCATGATGTTTGGGACCTCGCTTCTTGTGCTGTCTGCAATAAGCACAGTGATCGTCGCGGTTACGCGCGCCTTCAGATCGTGAACCGCTCTATCCTGCCGGAATTGATT
>DATFDX010000028.1:0-2813 GCA_035251875.1 Nitrososphaera sp.
TTGCAAGCGCTAGAGCCATTAATGGCGCATCCCTGCTCATCACATCGTGGAATACCGCAACCCGACCCCGACCGTCGATGTCATACTCCAGCGCGATACCAAGGTTTTGATGATAAGGCGCAAGAAGGACCCGTTCAAGGGCCAGCTTGCCCTGCCTGGCGGCTTTGTCAACGAAGGCGAGACTGCAGAGGGCGCGATGAAGCGGGAAGCCATGGAAGAAACGTCGCTCGAAGTCGAGCCCATAGACATCCTGGGCGTCTATTCGGACCCAAAGCGCGACCCGCGAAAGCACATCATGACGGTGGTCTTTGTCGGCATAATCTTGGGCGGGCCGGAAAAGGCCGGAGATGACGCGGCGAGCATCGAATGGGTAGAGCTCGCAGACATTGAAAAGAAGCAGATCGCGTTCGACCATGCCACGATACTGCGCGACTACAAAAAGTGGAAGGCGTCCAGCGGCACCTTCTGGTCGACCAAGAGAAGAAATGAATAAAACCCCAGTTGCACAAAGGGATGGCAGTTTGCGCGCCGAGAAGGACATCAGGCTCAGGATAGACCTGCTGGAAGGCCAGTCAAGCTCCATCGCCAAGATGCTGGCAAAGGCGATCCACGACCGCAACGAAGCCGCATTCAAGGAATACGCCGAACGCCTTGCAGCCAACCGCGGCAGGGTCGAAGAGCTGCTCTGGGTCCTTGGAGAAAAGGCCGGCCAGAGCGTGCTTGACCTGCAGGTCGCCGGCAAGAACAGCAGCCTTTCGGTCAAGGAGGCGATTGAAAAGCTCAAGGCGGGCGAGTTGAAAATGGACGACTTGTCGGCCGAGGCCCAGGCGATGGTGAGGAAAGGCGCGCTGGAAATGAAAAACGCCCGCAAGGGCTGATTTCCGGGGTTAGCTTGTACAAATTCGCCGAGGCACGCTCGCAAAATGCAAAATATATATAAAACATAACAGCGTTATATGAAGCGTATGACGACAAAAGAAGACATGAACATGGATTATAGCAAGTATGACTTTAAAGATTCTACAGAGCTATACGTTTACCTCAGCAAGAAGGGGCTCTCAAGGGGCACCGTCGAAGAAATCAGCAAGCTGAAAGGCGAGCCGGACTGGATGAGGGATTTCAGGCTCAGGTCATACGATGTCTTCATGAGCAAGCCGATGCCAAACTGGGGCGGCGATCTGAGCAAGATCGACTTCCAGAACATCTACTACTATGCCAAGGCGTCGGAAAAGACCAGCAAGAGCTGGGACGACGTTCCTGAATCGGTAAGGAACACGTTTGAAAAGCTCGGCATCCCAGAGGCAGAACGCAAGTTCCTCGCTGGCGTGGGCGCCCAGTACGAATCCGAAACCGTTTATCACAATTTAAGGGAAGACCTGCAAAAGCAGGGAGTCATTTTCTCTGACACTGACACCGCTGTCAAGGAATATCCAGAGATCGTCAAGAAGCACTTTGGCAAGGTGATCCCGCCGGAAGACAACAAGTTTGCAGCCTTGAACAGCGCAGTGTGGTCTGGCGGCTCGTTCATCTATGTCCCGCCGGGCGTCAAGATCGATCTTCCGCTGCAGGCGTATTTCAGGATCAACGCGGAGAACATTGGCCAGTTTGAAAGGACACTTATCATCGCAGACGAAGGCGCCGAAGTGCACTACATCGAAGGCTGCACCGCGCCAGTCTACACAACTGAATCGCTCCACTCTGCAGTCGTTGAACTGATTGCAAAGAAGGGCGCCAAGATCAGGTACACCACAATCCAGAACTGGAGCAAGGACGTCTACAACCTCGTGACAAAGAGGGCTTATGCTTATGAAAACGCAAGGGTCGAGTGGATCGACGGCAACATTGGAAGCAAACTGACGATGAAGTATCCTGGAGTCTACATGCTGGGCAAGGGAGCCCATGCCGAAGTGGTATCGGTCGCCTTTGCAGGATCAGGGATGCACCAGGACGCGGGGGCAAAGGCTGTCCACCTTGCGCCAAACACTACTTCTAGGATCACCAGCAAGTCGGTGAGCAAGGACTCTGGCAGAACCACATACAGGGGCCTCCTACACGTGGCAAAGGGCGCGACCGGCGTAAAGTCAAACGTCAGGTGCGACGCGCTCCTGCTGGACGAGCGCTCTAGGACCGACACGTACCCATACATCGAGGTCAACGAAGACGACGCCACGATCACGCACGAAGCGACAGTAGGCAAGATAGGCGAGGACCAGATATTCTACCTGATGAGCCGCGGATACTCCGAGTCTGACGCGCTGTCGCTCATCGTGGGCGGATTCATGGACCCATTCACAAAAGAACTGCCAATGGAATACGCAGTAGAGCTCACCAGACTGATCAAGATGGAAATGGAAGGCTCTGTCGGCTAGACAATTTCAGTGATCTGGTAATGGCTACTTCACTATCCTCAATAGACAGCGCGTACGTCGATTCGCTGGTGGGCAGCGAGCCCGGCTGGCTGACGGCGATGCGCCGGCAGGCGTTTTCGCAGTATCAGTCGCTCCCGTCAGAAGTGTCGCCGCTGTATGCAAAGTACTCGGACGTCAACAGGATAAAGCCGCAGAACGTACATTTTGCACAAACAGGGCAGGCGGCGCTTGGCAAGGACCTCGCAGACAGGCTGAAGGAGCTGGAAGGGGAGACGGGCGTGCTGCAGGTGGGGCAGGAGATAAACAGGATATTTGTCCGCGACAGCGTAGCCAAGCAGGGCGTAATAGTGTCGGGCATAAAGGAGGCGCTGTCAAAGCACGGCGATCTGCTAAAGTCGCACATGGAGGAAAACCCGCTCAACTACGTGGAGGACAGGTTCCTCG
>DATFDX010000029.1:0-4518 GCA_035251875.1 Nitrososphaera sp.
CCCTGCGGCCTTGCGGCGGCATAAGTTGCGGCGGGGTCTTCCTGCGGCGCGGTCGACTTTCTTTCCTGGTAGTACCTCTCGAGGCTGTAGACGCCCACGGCCTCTCCCCTCGTGTCGACTCCCTTGTCTAGCGCGGAAATGGTGTCAACGATAATCCGCGGGTAGTGCAGTTTTGTCCTTTCATCCGCCTTGTGGTAGTTCTCCATGATGTCGACGTAAATGTGAAAAGTGGCGTCGTTGACCGTCTTTGCGCCGGCCCGCTTTGAGTCGACGCCCTTGGCGGCTACCGTCAAAAAGTCGCACATTTCAGACTGCGAAAACAGCCGGCCGCTGACCGCGCACGCGTCTGCTATGGCCTTTGCGGCGGTTATCCACTTGCCATACGTGTTGACGGTGTTGAGCGGGACGCTTCCAATGAATTCCACGGCCTTTTTCCGGGTCGCGGGGTCTTCGATCTTGAGCATGTCAAGGCATGACGTCAGGACGTTCCCAAGCGAAGCAGACGGGGCGCTTTCCTCCGGCTCGGGCATCGGTGGGGGATTATGCTTGCTGTTAGCAGAACTGTGAGAAGCCATTTTCAAGGCTAATAGGGAAACTCGTGCCTTAAAGCTTTCGCAGGCGCCTTTGTTATTCGACACTAGTCGGTGATCCCCAAGCCTTTTTACCCGAGCGGCAGGACTAGCACAGTTGATGGACACCTTAGAAGCCATTTTTTCAATGCAGAAGGAGCTTGCATCCATGATGGACCTGTCACGCTACCCCGCCTCGGCAGAAGGCAGGATATCGGCGCTGTCGACTGCGATAATCCACGAAGCGGTGGAGCTGCAGCGGCTTACGAGCTGGAAGTGGTGGAAAAAGCCGGTGCCCTTTGACGGCGCTGCGGCAAGGGAAGAGCTAATAGACATATGGCATTTCGTCGTCCAGGCGTCGATAGAGCTCGGCATGAGCCCGGCAGACATACTAGAAGAATACAAGAAAAAGAACAAGGTCAACCGCGACAGGCAGACTTCAGGCTACTAGCTTCTCAATGTCGACGGTGCCTATCATGTCTACAATAGCCACCTGGCGCCTGAAGGCGTTTATATCCCGCGCCGGCGACTTGAGCGTCGGGTACGGCCCAAGGGCGCCGATTATCCTGTCATCCCTGTCGACCCCGTTTCTACCAAGCGCGAGCAGCGCCTGGCCCGCCCTATGGCCCTTGACCTCCTTGCCGCAGACGATGATGCGCTTAAGGTCTGGATGATCCAGCGTGAACCTGATCATTGCGTCAATGCCCTTGTTCTCTGAAAGCAGCCGGCCGGCTATAACAAGCCTGTCCATGAAGTCTGATTTTGATATTTCTTCGAGCAAATCGATGCTCGACAGGGTACATATCGCCAGCTCTTTTCCCCTGCCCAAATAGAATTCGTGCTTTATTGGCAATACCTCTTCGCACACCTTGCCGACCACGTCGTCAAATTTTTTCCGGATCATAGCCCCCAGCTGACCTTGCCAGTCGGAGTCACCTTTAGGAATGGCGCTTCGCCCTCCTCCCACGGGTCCTCCCTCACCCATTCAAAGCGGTCGTGGAACACCTTGTACAGCCTTGCAAACTCTTTTCCCTTTTCAATTATTTCCGCCCTGCCCTGCACGCACACCGCCTTGTTGCCCGTGAAACTGTAGACGTCCACTGTCAGAGCCACCCTTTTGTTTTCCTTGATGTTTTTGTATTTTTTCGTTTCATAGTCGGTTGCGATGTAGAACGCGCCGTCTTCGAAAACGTACGACACGGGCACGACGTGGGGAACGCTGTCGCGGCATGTCGCCAGCCTGCATGCCTCGTTGCGGCCCAGAAAGTCCCGCTCTGCCTTGCTAAACGCCATCCTGCCCAATGAGAGGATGTGGGGATTTCTGCTATTTATAGACGCGCGCCTTGAACTTGATAAATAGCATGTCTGCGTAGCAATTACAATGGCATCCAAGAGCAACGTTGCTCAGTTCCGATGCGCGATCTGCGGCAAGACCTTTCTGACGCAGCAGGAGGCCGACGAGCACACAAAGCGCGACCACGTTGAGCAAAAGAAACCTGCCGGCGTAAGCTAGCTATCCTTTGTTTTTTTGTCGCTTATCCACCTGCCAAACCGTACCATGAACACGCCGGCCGCGATTATCAGAAGCGAAGCTGCCAGGAACCCCGGCTGCACTATTGACGCGAGCTGCTCCGGCGCAGTCGAGGTGTACGTGCATTTTTCCTCGCCTAGGCATTCCTTGTTCACAGGAAACGCAAGCAGGACGGCAACGAACGCTACCAAGAGCGCGACCCCGGCCGATGACACCACTGCGCCAGACTTTATCAGGACTTCCAGCGACAACTGGAATTGTTGACTGCGGGCGCTTGATTAAAGTTCCGCAGGGTCGAGCGTGACAAAGCGGTACGAGTCTTCCTTGCGCACACGCTTGAAGTGGCTGTCAAAGTAAAGGAACGGCTTGTCCTTGTAGATGTGGCTGTCCCAGAGGTCGTGGACCTTGCCAAAATAGTCCTTTTTCGTCCTGCCCTTCATCCGGAGGAGCTCGTGCGCAAGGACGTGTGACACCCGAGGGCAGTTCTTGTCCGCATAAAACGCGTAGCGCTTTGTTTCCGAAGCTTCGTCCGGCCTCTCCCACCACGTTATCCCGAGGTTCTCCGCGGTGTACCCTTCGGTGTTGCAGTCTGTCCAGAACGGCTTGAAGTATGCCAGGTAAAAGTGGTAGATGTAGCTGCCTCTTTCAGAGTGGTCCCTGACAAGGTAGGCAAGCGACATCCGGTCAAACAATTTGCCTGAGACGATAGGCAGTATGTCTGCATCCACAGGCAGCTTGACGTCAAAGTAGCGTTGGGCCCACCACTTGAAAAAGCGCGCCATCGACGAAACGTAGCCCCAGTCCTCCTGCTGCCTCTGCTCCCACTCTTTGTTCTTGGCGACGTAAATGAAAAAGATGCTGTCTGCTTTCAACGCCGGCTCAGCTGCCCTGATGCGTGTGGCCGCAGCTGCAGGAATCCTCTTCGCCACCCATCCAGCCGGCCTTTTCCGGCTGCGGGTGGACCTTGCTCATATGCTTCAGCAATTTGTATTCGGAATCAAAACCTTCCCCGCATATCGAGCAGTTCTGCAGTATCCGGAACTCCTTCAATGCCTGACGATTGAATCAAAAAGGAATTAAAGCATTGCGATAAGTTCGGTTGGCAGAAGCACCGGCACGCAGGAAATGTTTTGATTCAATTTTTCAATTTTCTCTGAGAATTTTGTCTATTTATCACAAAGCTACAGTAGAATGTTCTAGAGCTAGCTTGCCCGTTCCTTACATACTTCTCAGAGCTTATAGCGCATATACAGGGGAGAAGGTGCTTTCCCGAGCATTCCCCAACTCCCCCTGTATCGGTGCGCCAACGGAATTAGTTAAGGGCAACTACGCCGTTCTCTGACCCGTTGGCACACCGGTTTACTAGATAAAATATTTTATGGTGTTTTTTGTCAATAAAAAATCTGTTAAGCTATGCTGCTTTTCTTGAGTTCTGGCAAGAGCCGTGAAATAGCTCAAACAAAAAAGGAGGAGGGGTTACTTTGCGTATGATTTAGCGCCAGTAAAGTCTACTCCTACAAAGGTCTCGTTTCCCACCACCCAAGCATCATGGCCGGGTGGAACTATTCCAGTGTCACCGGGGCCAAACTCTTGCTCGCTTCCGTCGTCCATTCTTACATGCATCTTTCCAGAGATTACATACATGGTGTGGTTTATCTGGCAGCTGTCGGTTTTTACGATCGGTTTCACCGATGTGGACCACTTCCAGCCGGGCTCCATAACGGCCCTCCCTATCGAAGTATCGCCCACGTTTGTGACATCTATTCTGCCCTTATCAAAGCGTCTGGTCTCGTCTGGTTGATTTGTATTTTTCTTCACCATTCTCATAGTGTTTTGAGAAGACATTGTAATCGTTATCTGCTTTCTATATGTTAAACTAATGGTGTTGAATTCTCTGCGAATCTCCTAGTGAATATATCGCAGATCACGTCTAACGCTCAGGTTTTTCTTTTTCAGTTGCTCTGGTTTTTGACTGTATGCGGCTCTGATAACAAGTTAAGTTAAAAAAGAATCAAAACTTTATGAAAGCGATGGCCGCAGGCTACGACCCAGTCAGGTACAAGATAAGCTCCATCCTGAACTGGAACACCGTTGCGCCCGGCTACCACAACGACTGGGCCAGCAAGGGCAGGGGCCCTTTTAGGTCTACTGCCGAGCTTGTCAAAGCGGCAGAAATCAGGCCGGCCGACTCGGTGCTCGACGTAGCCTGCGGCACGGGCGCCCTGTCAATGCAGATTGCGCGCTTGCTCGGGCCTTCCAGCATGCTGGTTGGGATCGACTTTTCAAGGGGGGCGCTTGACATCGCCAAGTCGTCTGTTCCTGCTGGCCACTTTATCGAGATGGATGCCGAGAACATTGGCCTTGATCTGAAATTTGACAGGATAGTGTGCCAGTACGGCCTAATGTTTTTCCCAGAAC
>DATFDX010000030.1:0-3181 GCA_035251875.1 Nitrososphaera sp.
CGTTGGCCTCGATAAAGTCCATTATCTTGCCTTCGGTAAGCGCGCCGGACTCTTTCTTCAGCATGTCCATGCCCACCGAAAACGGTATCTTGTAGGGCAGCTTGTTGCCATCTTTCAACTGCCCGTACTGCGCCAAGGCGCGGTACGTTTCGCCGATTACCTCCCCGGTTGCGACCAGCTTTTCCAGGTTCTGCAGGTTGTTCTTGTCAAAATCTTCAAAGGCAGTCGCAACTGCGAGAACCGTCAGCCCCTTTTCCTTGTATTTCTTGTGAAGGTTGATTGCTTCGGGAATTCCATAGAGGAAGCAGCCGGGGCAGTTGACCTGGAAAACCTCTACCAGCACCATGTTGCCCTTTTCCTTGTCAATGTTGGTCGGCTTGCCCTGAACCCAGTTAGAGACTTCAAGGTTTGGAGCTTTTGAGCCTATTTTTGCCACCATATAATACAACCAGAATGAGATTTATTCCTTAAATTAATTTATTGGATTTTAAATAGAGAAAAGAGAGATCAGGCGCTTCGCTTCGAGGTCCTGTCCCGGGCCAGCCCTGCGTATCTGTCTATCTCCTCATCCTCTATCTTGCGCATCATCTTTGTCTTGTTGTCGATTATGGCCATCTTCAGGTGCCTTGTGCCTGTCTTTTCCTCGCTCACGAGGTATATCGATTCAATTGCAAGTGCAGCCGCCTCTTCGAGGCTGACGTCCGGCTTGAAGCTCTTTTCGAGGAACTCTGTCACCTGGTCGCTGCCGGCGCCGATTGCTACTGCGTCGTAGCCGATGTACGTGCCGCTCGGGTCTGTAAGGAACAGCTCAGAGCCGTTCTTGTCGACTCCTGCAAGTATGAGCGCAACGCCAAAGGGCCTCACGCCTGCGTACTGGGTGAACTGCTGGGCCATGTCTGCAATATTCTTGGCGACGCCCTCGACGTCCACCGGCTCGTCGTAGATGAGCCTGTTGCTCTGGGCAAAGAACCGTGCGTGGTCAACCTGCGTGCGCGCGTCGGGGATATAGCCTGCTGCCGCCACGCCAATGTGATCGTCAACCTGGAAGATCTTTTGTGTTACGTTTGATATCTGGAGCCTTCTTGCCTTTTCCTCCACCGCAAGGATCACCCCGTCTTTGCTCTTGATGCCTATAGCTAGTGTGCCGCGTCTGACAGTTTCAATCGCGTATTCCACCTGGTAAAGCCTGCCGTCTGGCGAAAATACCGTAATGGCTCGGTCATAGCCCGCTGCTGCTGGTAACAATTCAATCTACTTTTTTTGTAACGTTCCATTTAAGCCTAACTATGAGGGCTTTGCCCAAAAGCAAATGCAAGCTTGATTTTAATACCGTCCAAATCAAGGGTTTTCCGTATGGTTCAGGACGAAGTGACGTTTTACGGCCACCCAAACGTCCAGTCGCTGCATGGCAAGACCGTCGAGATAACCAAGGACGAGCACCTGACCTTGAGGGGCGACTGCATAATAGGCGTGCGAGCGAGCAAGGCGTGCGCCGACCTGGACGAAACACTGAGGCGCCGGCTATGCTCAAATGGCTCGGTGGTAAAGATAGAGATAATGGCCGGCGGCGAGTCTTTTGCCATAAACGGCATGGGCGACGAGCGGCTCACCCTGCAAAACCCCCACGACATCGTGATACGCAAGACGAACTTTGTGTGCCCGCGAACAATGTCCGTAAAGTGCGACAGGGCTTCTTCAGATATGCCCCGCAAGATGGTCAAGATTCTGCAGGACAAGGACGCAAAGGGGATATTCAGGATCACCGTCGAATAGCTACTTTTTGGCCTGCTCTTTTCCAGCAACCATTTCTGCATACTCTTTTCTTTCCATCGTCTTTGCCAGCGCGGCGTTGACTATTTCCAGCGCGGCATATTCTTTATAGTGGTCGCCCTTGCACTGGCCACATGCGTCCTTGCCGGCAAACGCCGCGGTAAATTTCTTGTCTTCAAGCACGCCTTTTATGACTTTTATCAGCTTGGTGCCTGTGTCGTCAATCAGCTTGGCGTGTTTCGCTTCAAGCTCGGCTGGCGCGTCGTAGCTGAACGCACGGATGGTGGGAGCATAGTATTTCATCACTGCGCCTCTCACTTCGACCATCTTGGTGGCTTCGATAAGGCCGGCGGCCTTTAGCGTGTCAAGGTGGTGCCTGATCGTAGTAGTCGCCTTCTTGTATCCAGAGCTGCCAAGCGCCTTGACGATTTCATCGGCAGACATTTGCTTATGGCTCAGGATTTCAAGGATTTTTATCCTGACTGGGTCGTTCAGCGCCCGGGCCGCGCGATATCCAAGCGTGGTCACTCTTTTTATTTTGACGTCCTTCTGGAACAGGGTTTCAGCCATTATGACATCAGAACTGGATGTGCATAGTAAAAGGCGGTTATCAGAAACATTTGCTTTGGTTGTCAAATGTTCTGACTATTATCATGTCGTTACAACATATATCTATTATATTTATAAATTAACTATTACTATGAGTATAAGGCCATTGATATGATAATCATGATAATAATCTGACAGATGTTGCAAACACCTGCCCTGCGGCGCCTGCGCCAGCCCGTACGGCCGTTTTGAGCGTGTACGCTGGTCAAAGCAGGTAAAAATCAGGTCTGAAATTGAGCTATAACTTGCGGCCGCTGATGCGCTCGCAGGCAAGGATGTACCGCCGGCTCAGCTCGTTTGCCACTTCCGGCGCCACTTCGGGCGATTCGGGCTTTTTGCCATCCTTGGCGAGCCTGTCAACCTTGTCCTTGAACCCTGTCTTGATGAGCCAGTCGCGCAGAAGCTGCTTGTCATAGCTTTCCTGGGCCTTGCCGGGCTGGTAGTCAGCCCTGAGCCACAGCCTGTATTCGTCCGGCCCAAGCGAGTCTCCAAGGACAATGTCGCCATGCTCATTTCTGCCAAACTCGAACTTGACGTCCGCGATGATAAAGCCGGCCTGTTCTACGATCTTGCTCATTTTTTCATATAGCGATATCGATGTCTTTTCGAGGTAGTCATAGTCCTTCTCAGACACTATGCCTGACGAGATGGCCTGCTGCCTGCCTATTGGCAGGTCGTGCTCTTCAGACTTTGTCGTTGGGTCGAAAATGGGCCGTGGCAGTTTCGCTGCCATGACGGGTTTAAAGTCTGAAGGTAGGTCCTTGCGATCCTTGTAGCGATCTGCAAAGCTGCCGTAAAAGTA